>NZ_JBJDQL010000023.1:0-142139 GCF_044903305.1 Streptomyces sp. NPDC019531
ACCAACTCGGCCTTCGGCCGTCCCGTCCTCGCCACCCGGCCATCATGCCGAATCAACCCTGACTTACGCAGCGAATTCCAGACTCAGGACACTAGGAGGGCAGTGCGAACCCGAGGGACGCGGCCGCCCGCTCCGGCGTCGGCTGCGTCCACCGTTCGGCCATCGCCTCGTTCGAGGACAGCGAGCGCAGCTGCGCGCGGTCCAGATAGAGCGTGCCGTCGAGATGGTCCGTCTCGTGCTGGACGATCCGCGCCGGCCAGCCGGTGAACACCTCGTCCACCGGGCGGCCGTTCTCGTCCTCGCAGGTCAGCCGGACCTGGGCGGCCCGCGCCACCACGGCCTGCCAGCCCGGCACGCTCAGACAGCCCTCGAAGAACGCGACCCGTTCGGTGCCGACGGGCTCGTACGACGGATTGACAAGGACCCGGAAGGGCTGCGGAACCCGCGCACGCGCCAGTCGCACCTCCTCCGGCACCGGCGCGGGGTCCTCGATCACCGCGATCCGCAGGGGAACCCCGACCTGAGGGGCGGCGAGCCCCACGCCGGGCGCCGCGTGCATCGTGATGCGGAGTGCGTCGACGAAACGGGACAGGAGGGCGGCGTCCAGGTGGCCGTCGTAATGCTCGATGCCTTGCCGCAGCACCGGATCGCCGGCCGCGACGATCGGTAGCGGGCCGTCCGCGGCCAGGAGTTCCTCGACCAGTTCGGCAAGGGGCTTGCGGTGACTCGGAGTTGCCATCGCGCCAGGATGCCACGAGAACCTCCTGTGTGACGCAGGTCACGAGGGGCCCCGGGAACTCTACGCCACCTCTCTCCGACTACTGGACCGCTACCGTCCCCAGCCCTCGGAGAAGCCGCCGATGTCCATCGCCCCCTCGACCACCAAGGACGAGGCCCCCGGCCCGGCCGCCCCGGCGCCGACCCGCGGCAGTTGGGCCCCGCTGCGCCCGCTCGTGCTGCGTCTGCACTTCTACGCAGGCGTGTTCGTGGCGCCCTTCCTGCTGATCGCCGCCGTCACCGGCTTCCTGTACGCCGGCGCGTTCCAGGCCGAGGAGATCGTCTACCGCGACGAGATGACTGTCGCCGCCGTCGGCGACAGCAAGCTGCCCATCTCCGAGCAGGTGGCCGCGGCGCGCAAGGCCCACCCCGAGGGCACCGTCTCGGCGGTACGGCCCGCTCCCGAGGACGACGCGACCACCAGGGTGCTGCTGTCCGGGGTGAAGGGAGTCGACTCGACCCACACCCTCGCCGTGTTCGTCGACCCGTACACCGGCAAGGTCCGCGGCGCTCTGGAGCAGTACGGCAACACCGGCGCGCTGCCGCTGCGCACCTGGATCGACGAGTTCCACCGCGACCTCCACCTCGGCGAGAACGGCCGTCTCTACAGCGAGTTCGCGGCGAGCTGGCTGTGGGTCATCGCGGGCGGCGGCATCGTGCTGTGGTTCTCCCGCCGGCGCGCCCTGCGCAAGTTCCGCGGCACCAGCGGGCGACGCCGCACCCTCGGACTGCACGGCAGTGTCGGCGTGTGGGCGGCGGCCGGGTTCATCTTCCTGTCGGCGACCGGACTGACCTGGTCCACGTACGCCGGCGCCAACATCGACGAACTGCGCACCTCGCTGGGCCAGTCCACCCCGTCGGTCTCCTCGGCCGCGGGCGGCGACCACTCGGGCCACGGTGCCTCCACCTCGGCCGGGGACGCCGAGCACGGTGTCGGCCTCGACAAGGTGCTGGCCGCCGCCCGCGCCGAAGGGCTCGGCGACCCCGTCGAGATCGTGCCGCCCGCCGACGAGTCGTCGGCCTATGTCGTACGGCAGGTGCAGCGTAGCTGGCCCGAGAAGCAGGACTCGGTCGCCGTCGACCCGACCACCGGCGAGGTCACCGACATGCTGCGGTTCGCCGACTATCCGCTGCTCGCCAAACTGACCCGCTGGGGCATCGATCTGCACACCGGCATCCTGTTCGGCCTGCTCAACCAGATCGCCCTGATGCTGCTCGCGCTCGCGCTGATCCTGTTGATCGTGTGGGGCTACCGCATGTGGTGGCAGCGCGGCCGGGGCTCCTCCTTCGGGCGGCCGATCCCCCGGGGTGCCTGGCAGCAGGTACCGCCGCAGATCCTGGTGCCGGGCGTGGTGGTCATCGCCGTCCTCGGCTACTTCGTGCCGTTGCTCGGCATACCGCTCGCCGGGTTCCTCGTAGCCGACGTGATCCTCGGCGAGATCGCCCACCGACGGGGGAGGAAGGCCCCGGCGGCCTGAGACGTACATGGGCCCGGTTCCTGTACGGAACCGGGCCCACGTGGTGGTGCGGGGGAGGGGGTTACGCGAAGTCGCCCGCCAGCGCCGAGGCCAGGCGCAGGTGCGGCTCGGCCTCGGTGTGCCGCCCCTGCCGCTGGAGCGTGCGCCCGAGCATCAGCCGGGCGTACTGCTCGACCGGGTCGCGCTCGATGATCACCCGCAACTCGGTCTCGGCGCGGCGGAGTTGGGCCGAGTGGTAGTAGGCACGTGCCAGCAGCAGCCGGGGGCCGGTCTGCTCCGGCACCTCCTCGACCAGCCCGCCCAGGACTCGCGCCGCCGTGGCGTATTCCTTCGCGTCGAAGAACAATTGCGCGCGCTCCCAGCGCTCCGCCGGTGTCCCGTGGTCGTAGTACGTGGTCTCCACTCGTGCCTCCTTCGCCTTCGAGGCCGACAACGGATCCGGGTGATTCAATATTCCACTACTTGGTCAGGGTGGCGAGCTCACCGTTGGCCCGCTCGGTGATGAGGCTCAGTACCCGTCCGGCGACCGCGAGCTCCTCCGTGGGGATGCCGTCGTAGACCCGGGCGGTGATCGGGGCGGTCTGCGCGGACGTCGTCCCGTACAGCTCCCGGCCGGCGTCCGTGATCCGCACCCGGGAGGGCTCCAGAGGGGCCAGCAACTGCGCGGCGAGCAACTCGTCGACCACGGAGTGCGCTTCCGTCGTGTCGATCTTGAGTGAGCCGACGACGCTCTCGACGAGGTGGCTCCTGTCGACCGGTCCTTCGGCGACGGCGACGAGTCGGAGGGTGACGGACTGCTGGAAGGTGACCCCGTGGCGGGCCAGGACGTTCTCGAGGAGTGCCCGGCCGGCGTAGTGGGCCAGTGCTATGTCCCGGGGGCCGAGCGGGGGAGTGGTGGTGGTCATGGCTGCTCCTTGAGGTGCTCGTTCGTCGGGTCGAGAGGTGCGTCGAGCAGGGTCGACAGTTCGCGCTTGAACTCCCGCGTGCGCGCACTGTCCAGGCCGCCGAGCGGCGCCAGCAGTTGCTCCAGCAGCCCCTGGACGACCTCGATGGCCTGGAGCGTCCGCTCACGGCCCTCCTCGGTCAGCGCCAGTTGCACCGCGCGCGGGTCGCGTGGGTCGCGGGCCCGCTCCAGGAGCCCGGCGCTCTCCAGGGAGCGCGCCAGCTTGGAGACGTAGAGCGGTTCGAGGCCTGTCCGGTCGGCGAGGCGTCGCTGGCTGGGGCGTTCGCCGCCGCGCTGCATGCCGTACAGCGACGCCACCAGCGAGTACTGGGCGTGGGTCAGACCGAGCGGCGCCACCGCGCGGTCGACGGCGACCCGCCACTTCATCGACAGTCGCCAGACCAGGAAACCGGGCGTCGCGCCCTCGGATGCCGTACTCATGCTCGACACAGTACATAGCTACTATGTCCATGGCTATTATTTTTCGGACCGCCGGCGGACCCTTCGAGGACCGCCCGTGAAACGCCCCGCCGCGGAGCCCCGGGGACGGCCTGACGGGAAACGCTTCACAGGTCTAGGTTGGGCGCCATGAGCAATCTTGATCGCGAGGCGGTTCCCGCCCTGTGCGGCGGCCGTGGCTTCGTGGTGGCGGAACCCGTGCGTGAACTCCTCAGCCCTCGCCACGTCAAGCTCGGAGAGTCGAGCGAGGTGCGCCGGCTGCTGCCCAACCTGGGCCGCCGTATGGTCGGCGCCTGGTGCTTCATCGATCACTACGGCCCCGACGACATCGCCGACGAGCCGGGCATGCAGGTTCCGCCGCACCCCCATATGGGCCTGCAGACCGTGAGCTGGCTGCACCAGGGCGAGGTGCTGCACCGTGACTCCACCGGCAGCCTCCGGACGATCCGCCCCCGTGAACTGGGCCTGATGACCTCCGGCCGGGCGATCAGCCACTCCGAGGAGAGCCCGAAGCCCCACGCCCGCTTCCTGCACGGCGCCCAGCTCTGGGTCGCCCTCCCGGACAGCCACCGCCACACCGACCCGCGCTTCGAACACCACGCCGAGCTGCCGCAGGTCACGGCCCCGGGTGTGACGGCCACACTCATCCTGGGCGACCTCGACGGCGCACGGTCACCCGGAACGGCGTACACCCCCATCGTCGGCGCCGATCTCGCCCTCACCCACGGCGCGGACGTACGCCTCCCCCTGGAGCCCGACTTCGAGTACGCCGTGTTGTCCATGTCCGGCGAGGTCCATGTGGACGGAGTGCCGGTCCTGCCCGGTTCGATGCTCTACCTGGGCTGCGGCCGCACCGAACTCCCGCTGCGCGCCGAGTCGGACGCCGGGGTGATGCTCCTGGGCGGTGAGCCGTTCGAGGAGGAGCTGATCATGTTCTGGAACTGGATCGGGCGGTCCCAGGAGGAGATCGTGCAGGCGCGTCAGGACTGGATGACAGGGTCGCGGTTCGGCGAGGTAAAGGGGTACGACGGGGCGCCGCTGCCTGCTCCAGAACTGCCGCCGGTGGCGTTGAAGCCGCGGGGGAGGGTGCGCTGACCTGCTGAGATGAGGCAATTGCCTGCCGAGGACGGGGGCGTGTGGACTTTCCGTCTCCGGGGTCTCGGTGATCGAGGAGGTGTGAGGGGCGGGGCCTGAGGAGGCTCGGCGCGGGCGAGGTGCCCATTGCAGAGTGCGGCTGTGCCGAGGTGGCGCGCGCCCGGGCGAGCACGGAGGGGGCCGCGGCGACGGAAGGGCTGTACGGCGCTGATGTGCCGCGACCTGCTCTCTCAGAGACGGATGACGACGAGAGCGGTGTCGTCGGCGTTGCCGGTGGGCGGGAGCAGCTCCGCCAGGAGCGCGTCGCACAGGATCTCGGGGCCGGCGTGGCGGTGGCGGGTGAGCGCGTCGGCGAGACGGGCCAGGCCGGTGTCGATGTCCTCGGTGCGGCGCTCGATCAGACCGTCGGTGTAGAGGACCAGCGTCGCGCCCTCCTCGAAGGGCGTGGTGGCCTCCGGGCGGGTGGCGTGTTCGGGGCTGGCGCCGAGCGGCGGGTCTGTGGCCGCGTCCAGGAAGGCCACCGTGCCGTCGGGGTGCAGCAGGGCGGGCGGGAGATGGCCCGCGCTGCTGTAGGTGAGGGTGTGCTCGTCCCAGTCGATGAAGGCGGTCGCCGCCGTGGTCGACTCGGCGCCGTCGACCGAGCGGGCGTACAGCCCGAGGGCCTCCAGAGCCCGGGCAGGGCCGTCGGCGACCCGCGTGGCGGCGCTCAGGGCGCTGCGCAGCTGGCCCATGACGCAGGCGGCCGCCAGACCGTGGCCCACCACGTCACCGACGGCGACGGCGAGGCGGTCGCCCGGCAGGTCGACGAGGTCGTACCAGTCACCGCACACGTTCAGGGCGCCCACTGCGGGCCGGTAGCGGACGGCCGCCTGGTGCTGGTCCAGGGGTCTGGGGGCGGGCAACAGGGCCTCCTGCAGTGCGAGGGCGACCTCGCGTTCGCGGGCGTGGGCGCTGCGCAGGCGTTCGTTCACCTCCTGGAGCTCTCTGGCCCGGGTGTACAGCTCGGCCTCCAGCACACGCGCCCGGCTGTCGCCGCCCGGTCCGCCGCGGGCGCGGATGAGTTCGGTGACCTCCTCCACCCGGTGCACGAGCAGCGTCACCTTGCCGTCGGTGCCGAGGACGGGGGCGTTGACCGGGCTCCAGAAGTGTTCCTGCCAGTGGCCGGGACGTTGGTGGTCCTCGATGTCGTAGCGGAGTACCGCCATGGTGTCCCGCTCGCCGGTGGCCACCGCGCGCAGCATCGACTCGCGGGTCTCCCGCATGCCGGCCGCGGCCGGGTCATTGGGGTTCTCGGGGAACACGTCGAAGATGTAGCGGCCCAGCAGCTGCTCACGGGTGCGACCGGAGAGGCGTACGAAGTCGTCGTTGACGTCGACGTACACCAGCTCGGGCGTCAGCAGCGCCACCATGCCGGGCAGGGCCCGGAAGACCGCCGCGTGGTCGATCTGCGGTTTCCTCATGTGCAGCCTGCCTCGACACGAGCCATCATGATGTGATTTTCCACGATAGATGGGAACAGGTCGGCGTCTCGACAGCTACCGTCGTCACGCGGTTGCGAAAGACCTGGTTCGGATCTGTCGTGGGCGCGGCCTCCGGCCGATCGCCCGAGTCCCGGAAGGACCACTCGCATGCGTTACGCAGTCCTCGGCACCGGCATCGTCGGCCGGACGATAGCCGGCAAGCTCTCCTCCCTCGGCCACGACGTCGTCATCGGCACCCGCGATCCAGGGGCCACCCTGGCACGTACCGAGCCCGACGGCATGGGAAATGCGCCGTTCGCCCAGTGGCACGCGGAGCACGGCCAGGTGCGTCTGGAGACCTTCGAGGAGGCGGCGGCCTTCGGGGAGACGGTCGTCAACACCACCGCGGGCCTGCAGAGCCTCGACGCGCTCCAGGCGGCCGGGGCGGCCAACCTGAGCGGCAAGGTCCTCATCGACGTCGCCAACCCGCTGGACTTCTCCGCCGGGATGCCGCCGACGCTGGACCCGGTCAACACCGACAGCCTCGGTGAGCGCGTCCAGCGGGCCTTTCCCGACGCGAAGGTCGTCAAGTCCCTCAACACCATGAACTGCTTCGTCATGGTGGAGCCGTCCCGGCTGGCGGGGGAGCACACCGTGTTCGTCAGCGGCGACGACACCGGCGCCAAGAAGGCCGTCACCGCGCTGCTGGGCTCCTTCGGCTGGCCCGAGGCGAGCGTCGTCGACCTGGGCGACATCACCACCGCCCGCGGCGCCGAGATGCTCCTGCCGATCTGGCTGAGCCTGTACGGCACACTCGGCCACGGCGACTTCAACTTCCACGTCCAGGGAGCCCGCCCCGGCGTCTGATCGCGGAGGGACGGTTCTGCTCCGTACGCCCTCAAAGGAGTGTGCGCCGGCCCTCGGCGAGGTCGCGCATCCTCGCCCGACAGGCGGCGGCGTCGATCCGGCCGTGCAGGCGCTGCGCCACGAGCCGGCTCTCGGCCGACTCGAGGTTCCTGCGGCTGGGCGCCCCTGGTGTGCGCAGCCGCGTCCGACCATGCCTGCGTATGCGCCCGGGGCGGCACCATCTGCCGGCCAGGGCCGCCGCAGCCCTCCTGACGTGTGGGCGAGGTGCGGGAATTGTCTCTTCCCGCACCTCTCTCAGGAACGGCCGACCAGCGTCCCGGCACCGGCCTCCGGGCAAACAGCGGGCCCTTGCCGGGGAACGCGACCGCATCCTCGCGACCGCGTCGGGCGAGCACGGTCCGGTACAGGTTCGTCCGTGTCTTTGGACGGTTCCGGGGAGGCTGCCCTGAACCGGCCGGACGACATGCCCCACCGGGTCTTCCAGCCGTACGGGAGACGGCTGCTGCAGCGGTTTCGCGGCACCGCGCCGAGCGGCACCCGGCGTGGTGGCGGGCGCGGGTCAGGCCGTGAGCCGGCGGTCGTGCCGGCCGGGGGCGGGTCAGAGCCGTTCATGCTCCCGGGCGGGGTGGAAGGCCCGGTACGTGTCGAAGGCGCCGTTGGCGTTCAGGGTGCGGAGTCCGTGACGGCCTCGGCGCCGGCCGTGCGTGCGCGTAATCTCCCGGCAGCTCAGCCGCCCGCTCCCCCGCCGACCGAGGCGCCGGTGACGGCCTGCATCTCCTGCACGATCATCTCCTGCAGCGGCACGCCGTCGTGGTTGCCGAGGATGACACCGGCCCAGCCGGTGTCCGGGTAGATGTCCCAGTTGGCGCTGACACCGGGGTTGCCACCGGCGCGCTGGTAGGTCCACTGGCCGTGGACGATGGCGACCGGAATCCCGTACGCCCCGAACGAGGCCGGTCCATGGGGGATCTTGGCGGCGGTGAGCACGTCGGCCCAGGGCCGGTCCAGCAGGGTGCCGTCGACCAACGCATGCGCGAACCGGACCAGATCCGGCGCGGTGGCGAAGCCGCCGTCCCCGGGGGCGTCGATGAAGGCGCGGCCCGGGTTCTTGCCGAGTACGTTCGGGTCCGGGCTGCTCTTGTCCAGGTTGCGGACGGCGTCCACCACGCTGCCGTCGGCCAGCTTCATGTACGGGTGAGCGATGTGCGCGTCGGTGAGCCATTGCGGCCTGGTGTGGAACGCCGAGCCGGTCATGCCGCAGCGCCCGAAGATGTTCTCCTGCACGTGGTCCCAGTACGTCCTGCCGGTCACGGCTTCCACGAGCAGCGCGGAAATGGTGATCTCCGCCTCCTCGTGGGAGGTGCCGGGAACGCCCGGGACACCCACCAGTCTCGCCTGCCGGGCCCGCTGCTCGTAGTACTCGTGCACCTCGTCCTGGCTCTGGAAGACGCGTCGCACGTCTTCCTCCGGGCTGTCCAGCCCGGAGGTGCCGGACAGCAGGTGGTGGATGGTCACCTGCTCGGCGATGTCCTTGGCGAAGCCCTTCAGATGGGTGCCCACCGTGTCGGACAGCTTCACCTCGCCCTGCTGCACCAGTTGCATGACGGCCACCGCGCCGAACGGCTTTCCCGCCGAACTGAGGCTGAACGCGACGCCCTCGTCATTGGCGATCCCCTTCTCCTCGTCGGCCATGCCGTAGCTGCGGGACAGCACTGTCCGGCCCCGGTGCGACAACAGCACCACGCCGGAGAACCTGCCCTCGGCGGCCAGCTTCGCCACATACCGGTCGTAGGATCCGCCAGGCCGGGTGTCCGGCGGGATCGTGTCGGTCGGGACCTGGTCGGCGTGGCCGGGCCGGGCGACCGCCGGCGACGCGCCTGCCACCACGCCGGCGGCCGTCAACCCGCTCCACCCGAGCAGCCGCCGCCGGCCGACAGCGCGTACGGAATCCGAGTTCATGATCACAGTCCCTTTCCCGATGGACGAACTGACCGTTGATGCACGGCGGTCCATGTCTCCACTGAAGACGGGGGACTGTTGCGGTGGCGTATGCGAATTTCGATACGTCCGCGATATGGGTGAGGCATGTGCGGACCTGGCCGAGGATGTTGTGCGGTACCGAAAGGGAATACGCCTGGTACAGGCCGTCGATGACGATGGGGCGGCTGCGGCACTTCTCCATCGCGCTCATCAGTGTGCGCAGTTCGGCCGCGCCGGGCAGGCCGAGGCGGGCCGCCCGGCCGGGCGGGGTCCGTCCGACCAGGTTCTGCAGCCGGCAGATGCCGTACGGGATGGTCACTTCTTCGTCGGGCGTGCACGGCGGCACCAGCCGCAACCCGACCGGCGACCCCGTCCCGGAGGGGCCATCATCTCCCGGGTGATCTCCAGCCGAGCCAGTGCCTCTTCCCGCTCAGCAAGACGCGCGGTCAACTCCCTTAACAGGTCCCGCAGTTCCGGGATCTCCTCCCGCTCGGCGTCCTCCCGCCGATCGAGCTCCAACCCCAACACCATCGCCGCCTCCAGGACCGTGTCCCGGCACGCGACGCTCCGCCGTCCGGCCAAGAACGGCAACGGTGCACGGCATCACCCGAACGCTGCTGACCTGCACGCACGCGCGCACGGCAGGCTGTGCTCTGGAGCTGGATCGGCCGAACCCAGGCAGAGATCGAACAGGCGCGTCAGGACTGGATGGCCGGTTCCCGCATCGGCGAGGTCAAGGGGTACGACGGTGTCCCCGCTGCCCCGCTGCCCGCGCCGGAGCTGCCGCCCGTGCCGCTGAAGCCCAGGGGGAGGGTGCGTTGACTCGCGGAACGCCTGAGCGTTGAGAGCTGCGGACCGGGAGGCCTGCCGGGGTGGTCCTCGGCGAGGGCGAGGGCGAGGGCGACGACCAGGACGAAGGCGCGGGTTCGGAGAGCGGCAGGGACTTCGCCGGCTCCATATGCCTGACGTGGACGCTTCGACCCCGGGGCGGGCGCCGAGTGCCACTGGCCGAATCCGACCGATCGGCCATCGGTCCACCACACCGGAGCGTGCGGTGCCGCATCCCATGGGCCGTGGATAGGCTGATCGCCGCGCAGATCATGGCCTTCGGCGCCCTCCGGCAGAGTCGCCAACCCCGTCCGGCGGTTCGGCCCGGCTCTGCCTAGCGGTGTGCTTGCCCGCACCGCCCCTCGGATACCTGGCCGCGATCCTCGCCGTCGCCCGCTTCCCCCGCACGATGAAAGGCAGAACCCCCGCATGACCCTCCACTGCGCCGTACTGGACGACTACCAGGGCGCCGCCCTCACCTCGGCGGACTGGAGCTCCCTCGCCGACCGGGTGGAGGTGCGCGCAGTCCGCGAGCACATCGCCGACCGGGACAGGCTCGTCGCCGAACTCGCCGACTGCGAGATCGTCGTGGCCATGCGGGAGCGCACGCCCTTCGACGCCGACCTCCTGTGCCGCCTGCCCCGGCTGCGCCTGCTCGTGACCACCGGCATGCGCAACGCCTCCATCGACCTCGCCGCGGCCGCCGCCCAGGGCGTGACCGTCTGCGGGACGGGCAGCAGTGCCACCCCGCCCGGTGAACTGACCTGGGCCCTCCTCCTCGGCCTGGCCCGGCACATCACCACGGAGAACCGCGCCCTGCGCGAGGGCGGCCCCTGGCAGTCCACCGTCGGTCAGGACCTTGCCGGCCGGACCCTGGGCCTGCTCGGCCTCGGCAGGATCGGCACCCGGGTCGCCCGCGTCGCCACCGCCTTCGGCATGAACGTCCTCGCCTGGAGCGAGAACCTCACCGCCGAGCGAGCCTCCGAGGCAGGTGCCCAACTCGCTGCAAACAAGGAGGACTTGCTCCGTCGTAGCGACTTCGTGTCCATCCACCTCGTGCTGTCCGACCGCACCCGCGGCCTGCTCGGCGAGCCGGAATTGCGCGCCATGCGCCCGCACGCCTACCTCGTCAACACGTCCCGTGCCGCCATCGTCGACCGGACGGCACTCCTGCGCGCCCTGCGCGAGGGCTGGATCGCCGGGGCGGGACTCGACGTCTTCGACACCGAGCCGCTTCCCGCCGACGACCCCCTGCGCTCCCTGCCCAACGTCCTGGCCACCCCGCACCTCGGCTACGTCACCGAGGGCAACTACGGCACCTTCTACACGGAGGCGGTGGAGGACATCGCCGCCTTCCTCGACGGGGCCCCGGTCCGGATTCTCACGGGCGGCTGAGCGACAGCGGGCACACGGGCGGCTGAGCGACAGCGGGCATACGGTGTGCGCCGCAGCGGGTGGGGTCAGGAGGGCTGCCGCCGCTCATCAGCAGGGCCCTGGCAGGGTGCGCCGGTGCCACCCGAGAACTCCCCGTGTGACCGGGTGGTCTCAGCGCCCCGGCGCCGCCCCGCTGCTCGCACGGATCACGAGGTCGACCGGGACCAGCGACTCGGGCCGGGGTGGCTCGGCCGAGTCGTCGATCCGGCTCAGCAGGAGCCGCAGCGACCGGGTGCCGATCTCCGTGAAGTCGGTGCGTACGGTCGTCAGCGGCGGCAGCAGATGCGCGGCCTCGGGGATGTCGTCGTAGCCCACCACACTGACCTCGCCCGGCACCGAACGGCCCGCCTCATGGAAGGCGTGCAGGACACCGAGGGCCATCTGGTCGTTGGAGACGAACACCGCGGTGACATCCGTGCGGCGGGCCAGCCGGCGGCCCAGGTGGTAGCCGGAGTCGGAGCTCCAGTCCCCGAACAGCGGCTCGGGGATGCGCGCACCGGCCGCCTCCAGCGTGGAGCGCCAGCTCGCCAGACGATGGTCGGCGGAGGTCCAGCCGCTCGGGCCCGCGATGTGCCAGACGGTCGAGTGGCCGAGCCCCAGCAGATGCTCGGTGGCCTTGCGGGCGCCCTCCCGCGAGTCGCCGGTGGCCCGCTCGGTCTCGGGGTCGAAGCCGTTCTCCAGCACCACCAGCGGGGTGTCGAACCGGGTGTCCGCCAGGGCGCGGCCCACCCACAGCTGCGGGGCGATGGCGATCACCCCGTCCGCGCCCTCGGCCGAGAGCCGGTCGACGGCCTCGACGACGGTGTCGTGTTCGGCGGTGTCCAGGGCGATGGAGCTGAGCAGGTAACCGGCTTCCTGGGCCGCCGTGTTGATCGAGGTGAGGATCGAGGCGGGTCCGTAGCGGGCCGCGTCGAAGGTGATGACCCCGAGCATCCGGGTCCGGCCGCTGGCCAGCGAGCGGGCGCTGCGGCTGGGACGGTAGCCGAGGGTCCGCATGGCCGTCAGGACCACTTCGCGGGTCTGGGGCCGCACCGAGGGATGCTCGTTGAGCACCCGGGACACGGTCTGTTTGGACACACCGGCCAGCCGGGCCACGTCGTCCATCACCGGGCGCGAGCCGGCGAAGTTGCGTCGGCTGCGCCCCTTCGGCACGGCTCCTTCGGCGGCGCTTGGGCTCATGGCGGCGGTTTCCTCGACGTCGTGGTGGCGGTGGTACGGCGGTCCCGGCCCGCCCGGGGAGCACACAGCATAGGCGGGCCGGTCCTGGGGAGACGGCGGCACCGGGGCCCCGGAACTCGACACATGGGCAGGTCAGCCCGCTCGGACCGCCCGGACGCGGCTGGTGACCAACTCGCCGTGCGTGACGACGGCTGTCTCCGCGGCACCTCCCACCCGCCCCGGCAGATGAACCGGCGCCTCGGGATGCAAGGGCAGCACTCGCAGTCGCAGTCCCTCGGCCCGCAGGGTTTCCGCGGGCAACCGGTCCAGGCCGATGTCCCAGACCCGCCCCGCACCGAACTGGTCGGCCACCAGCGTGTCTCCCACATACGCCCGCCCGACGTCCCCGCTCCAGTGCAGACGCAGCAGCGTCCCGGGCGGCAGCGGGTCCGGCACCGTGACGTGGTACTCGGCGGCCACGGTGTCGAAGTACTTGTCGGCAGGCGCGCTCGCCCGGCCCTGGACACCGGTGACGGTCTCCGGGGCGGGCCCGGCGGCCCGGACGAGGGTGACTGCTGCAGCGGAATCCCCGGCGGTCAGCGCCGCCGGCACCGCGTACCGGGTGAACACCCCGTCCGGGACCGCCTCCGCCGTCACCCCGTCCACCACAGGTGCCCGCTCCGGCGCGGGCAGCACGGCGAACGACGTCGCCGTCCCCGCACCGTGCAGCCGTACCTCGTCCCGGTCGAAGACCACACCGTCACCGCTCAGCACCAGCCGCTCGGCGCCCCACGCCTCGCCCCGGTAGGCGGTACGGGCCGTCGCCGCGTCCAGCACCAGCAGTCCGACCCGACCGCCGTCGGCGGTGTCCACCTCCACGAGCGCGTCGGTGCCGGGGCGCAGCCCGGTCACCAGCAGTCGGTCCCCGACCGGCGCGACCTCACCGGTCGGGGTGTGCACGGCCGCGACCGTGGCCGCGTCCAGAGCGAGTTCGGGCGCGATGCCGTCCGTCGCGGCCAGCACCAGGACCGTACGGCCCTCGGCGTCGACCGTGCACACCGGCTGCGCGGTGGCCCACTCCAGCCGCAGACCGGCCACGTCGAGACGCAGCGGCCAGCAGAAGTACGCCCCGGTGGGGACCGTGACCGGGGTGCTGGGCAGGTTCAAGGCTCCGCCGCCGTGCGGGAGTTCGACCGTGAAGGAGGTCCCGGGGTGCTCCGGCAGCGGCTCGTGCGGCTGGTGGTTGTTGACGAAGAGGAAGCCCGAGTCGCCGTCACTGCGCACCGCCCAGCGCAGGGTGTCCCGGTCGGACTGCCCGTCCGGTCGCTGCTCGGGAAGCGCGCACTCCATGGGGGCGACGAGATGCCCGAAGTCCGCCAACAGCAGGTGCTGGAGCCGGAGTTCATGGTAGGTGCGCCGGTACTGGCCGTACTCGCCGAGCGGCGCCTGGAAGTCGTACGTCAGGACGGGCATGTCGTTGGGATAGCCGGTGGCGTGCGACTCCTGGAGGGTGCTGAGCTCACCCGCGGGGTTCGTGCCGCCGTGGAACATGTAGAAGCCCTGCCACACTGAGCCGCAGCCGATCTTGGTGAGGCCGAGCGCGCCGATGTCGTCGGGGTCGACATAGGGCCTGCGGTGGTACGACACCGCCATACCGCCGCCCAACTCGCAGGTGGCCCACGGGAATCGGTCCGCGAAGGCGTCCGGTTCGCTGCCGCGTACGGTCACGGGCCGCAGGTCGGAGCCGATGCCCTCGTCGTCCCGCTGGTGAGTGAAGAAGAAGTGCTTGCGGCAGGTGTCGGGCCAGCCGCCGTCGGCTTCGGTCCAGAAGGTCTCGGTGTAGCCGCCGTAGAGAGGAAGCAGTTCGTTCGGCGGGAGCTGGACGCCGCCCCACGCGGTCGAGGTCCATAGGGGTGCGCTGAGTCCGGCTTCCTGGGCCATTCGCTTCAACGTCAGCAGATGGCCTGGCTGGTCGTAGAGCTCGTTCTCGATCTGGACCGCCACGATCGGGCCCCCGTGGGCCCGGTCGAGACCGCCCAATTGCTCGGCGATCGCCGTGAACCAGGGGCGGACGGCCGCCAGGTACGCCGGATCGTCGGTGCGGGGTGTGCAGTCGAGGGCCAGGACCCAGTCGGGCAGCCCGCCGCCCCGGACCTCCGCGTGGGACCAGGGGCCGATGCGCGGGATGAAGTCCAGGCCGTGGCGGGCGCACAACTCGGCGAAGCGGCGCAGGTCGCGGTCGCCGTCGAAGCGGACGCGGCCCTCGATCTCCTCGTGGTGGATCCAGATGATGTAGCTGGCGATCGCAGTGACCCCGCCCGCCTTCATCTTCAGCAACTCCTCCTCCCACTCTCCGACGGGGTAGCGGGAGTAGTGGAACTCACCCGAGACCGGGAACCAGGGACGGCCGCCACGGGTGAGCCAGCGGCTGGTGACCTCGATCGGGTCGGGCACCCCAGGGGCGTCCGCGAAGGGCAGATGTCCGGTCAGCGGAGGCCCCGCGGGGGAGGGGACGCGCAGGTGGTGCGGATGGGGCATCAGTCGGTCTCCGGTCCGAGATCGGGCGTGTCGGTGAGCTGGGCGCGGGTGCAGGTGGTGGCGTGCAGCTCCAGCAGCACCAGTTCGTTGGCGCCGGGGCGCAGGACGGGCGCGGGGACGTACAGCGTGTGCTGCGGGCCCCGGTTCCAGTAGCGGCCGAGATGGAAGCCGTTGACCCAGGCCTGGCCCTTGGTCCAGCCGGGCAGGGCGAGGAACGTGTCGGCCGGGGTGTCCACCTCGAAGGTGCCCCGGTGGAAGGCGGGCACGGCGTCCGTGTGCGCCTCGGACGGCCCGAACGGCACGGTGGCGAGGTCGTCCAGGGGCACTGCCCGGCACTCCCAGCCGCGCAGTTCGGTGCCCTGGAAGGACACCGGTCCGTGCAGCCCCTTGGGCGCACCGATACGCGGCCCGTAGTTGACCCCGCCCATGTTCTCCACGAGGACTTCGAGGACGGTACCTGTGTGCGGCACTCGCACGGGCAGTGTCTCGTCGTGCCGCTCCCGCTCCAGTACGCCGACGCAGGCGCCGTCGACGAAGACCTGGGCGCGGTCGCCGACCCCGCCGGGGAAGTGCAGGAGACCGTCCCCCGAGCCGGGAAGCGTGGTGCGGTAGAGCGCGTAACCCGTGTGCCTGCCCAGCGTGTTCATCGTCAGCGGGTTCTCGGTGCTCACCGAGGAAAGCCCGCGTACGTACGGCAGCAGGGGCGCCCGATGGTCCAAGTCGACGTCCGTCACCGGGAGTTTGGGCGCGGGCGCCGGTGCCGGCTCCTCGGGGGCGGCCGTGTGACGGGCGATGACCTCACGGAACGCGTGGTACTTGGGGCCGGGGTCGCCGCTCTCGGTGAGCGGGGCGTCGTAGTCGTAGGACGTGACGGTGGGCTCGTAGGCGTGCTTGTGGTTGGCACCGTTGGTGAAGCCGAAGTTGGTGCCGCCGTGGAACAAGTAGATGTTGACCGAGGCGCCCGCGGACAGCAGCCGGTCCAGGTCGGCCGCGGCGTCGGCGGCCGGGCGCACATGGTGCGGGCCGCCCCAGTGGTCGAACCAGCCGACCCAGAACTCCGAGCACATCAGCGGCCCTTCGGGCTGGTGGGCGCGGAGCGCGGCCAGGTTCTCCTCGACCCGGCTGCCGAAGGTGACCGTGGCGAGCGTGCCGGGGAGGCTGCCGGCCGCCAGATGCTCGGCGTTGGCTTGGTCGCAGGTGTACAGCAGCTCCTCGACGCCCCGGTCCCGCAGCGACTGGTGGACGTGCTTGAGGTACGCGGTGTCGTCGCCGTACGCCCCGTACTCGTTCTCGACCTGTACGGCGATCACCGGACCGCCGTGCGCGGCCATGAACGGCCTGAGCGCGGGCAGGAGTTGATCGAGGTAGCCGTCGAAGGCCTCGGTGAAGCGCGGGTCGCTGCTGCGCAGCCGGATGCCGGGATCCGAGAGCAGCCAGGCGGGCAGACCGCCGTCGTCCCACTCGGCGCAGATGAACGGCCCGGGACGCAACAGGACGTTGAGACCCTCGTCCTGAGCCAGCCGCAGCCAGCGCGGCAGGTCGAGGATGCCGTCCAGGACGAGCGTGCCCGGCTCCGGCTCGTGGAGGTTCCACGGCAGGTAGGTCTCGATGGTGTTGAGGCCCATCAGCCGGGCCTTGTGCAGCCGGTCGGTCCACTGGTCGGGATGGATACGGAAGTAGTGCATGGCCCCGGAGATGATCCGGAACGGCTCGCCGTGCAGGAGGAAACCGTCGGAGGACGTCGTCAGAGCGGGCATGCGGGGCATCCCTTCGAGTCAGCGGGAGTTCAGAGGCTTTCGGGTGCTGCGGACGAGCCAGAGCGTGCAGGCCAGACACAGTGCCGAGACACCACTCAGCAGAAGCGGAACGGCCCGGATCCCGGACCACTCGATGGCCTTGCCCAGTGCCGGTCCCGCCGCCACACCGCCGACCATCGAGGCGGCGATGACCAGGGCACCGGCCCGGCGGGCGCCGGGGGCGGACCGGTGCAGCCAGGGCAGGCCGGTGGGGAAGATCGGCGCGATGAACAGACCGACACCGGCGTACGCGTAGGGCGCCAACTCCCGTACGGACGCCAGCAGAAGACAGGCCGTCATACCCGCGCAGGACACGGTGACGATGGTCTGGGCAGAGAACCGCAGCGCGAGCGGGGCGACCAGGAAGCGGCCCACGGTCATCATCAGCCAGTAGACGGAGGTGGCGGTCGCGGCCACCCCGGCGCCGTATCCCACGGTCTCCAGATGGGTGGGCTCCCAGCCGCCGACGCCCGCCTCGATGCCCACGTGCAGGACGTAGAGCGCGACGAACACGGAGAGCACCGTGGCCAGACTGCGACCGAGGGCTCCCGGGGAATCGGACGCGGTGTCCGACGGCTGCGGCGCCCGGTCCTGCACGCCCTTCAGGCACAGCAGCAACGGCAGGCTGGCCAGGGCGAATCCGAGGAAGACCGCCGGATAGCGCCCGGAACCCACCGCGCCGATCAGCGCCGGGCCGAGGATCGCGCCGACGCCGAAGTGCGCGTTGAGGATGTTCAGCATCGCCGTGGAACGGTGACCGAAGCCGACCGCGAACAGCTGGTTCAGGCCGTAGTCGATGCCGCCGAAGCCGAGACCGGCGAGCAGCGATGCGGTGAGGGCCGTCGGCCAGTTCGGCGCGAGCGCGAAACCCACCGCGCCGACCGCCATCAGCAGGTACGAGGTGCCCAGGAGCCGTCGGTTGCCGATCCGGCCGTAGAGCCGGTCGAACAACAGCACACCGGCCACCCCGCCGACGAAGTGCGCGCTCAGTCCGAGCCCGGCCCCGGAGGGGGACAGGCCGAACTCCTTGCGGAACGCGGGGATCGCCGGACCGTACAGGGCTTGGAGCGCGCCGATGAGGACGAAGCCTACGCACGAGGCGACCACTGCGGCCGGGCTGAAGACCGGAGTGTCAGAGGGCGCCATCGTGGAGGACATGGACATTGATGTTACCGGTAACATTCTACGCGTCAAGATCCCTGGACGAACAGGGAAAGTCGAGAGTGATTGGACTGGTGGTCCAGAGATTGGATTGCTAGTCTGGATGGACTGGTGGAGGAAGGGAGGGGCGATGGATGCCGAGCGGGACGCGATCCTTGCCGCGCTCACCCCGGTCGTCGACGGGATCGCGGCGACCTTCGGTCCGGTGTGCGAGGTGGTGCTCCACGACTACCGCAATCCGGAGAAGTCGGTGACGGCCATCGCCGGCTCGGTCACCGGACGCTCCGTGGGCGGGGCCATGAGCCAGATCGGCATGCGCATGGTCGCCCGGGGAGACGAGGCGGCCGACGAGCTGAACTACGTCACCCGCACCGACGCCGGGAAACTGGTCAAGTCCTCCACGATGCTGCTCCGCGATTCCTCGGGAGCGGTCTTCGGAGCCCTGTGTGTCAACGTCGACGTCAGCGCGGCGAGCGAGGCCCACGCTCTGCTGGGAGCGCTGGCCGGGATCGGCGCGGCCGGCGCCGAACCTCCCGTCACCACCTTCGGTGACGACATCGACTCCGTCGTCGACGTCATGCTCGACACCCACCGGCACCAGTCGTGGGCGCTGCTCGACCGCACCGGGCGCCTGGACCTGTTCCGGAGCCTGGACGAACGGGGCGTGTTCGCTGTGCGCCGGGCCATCGAACAGGTGGCAGGACGCCTCGGCATCTCGCGGGCCTCCGCGTACAGCTATCTGTCCCAGTCCCGAAAGCAGGCGAACAACGGAGGGCACCCGTGACGACCACCACCCCACCGGTCACTCTCGACGACGTCCTGGACGCCGCCGCCCGCCTCAAGGGCGTCGCGCACCGCACCCCGGTCGTGCGCTCGCGGACCCTCGACGCGCTGGTCGGCGCCGAGGTCTTCCTCAAGTGCGAGAACTTCCAGCGCGTCGGCGCGTTCAAGTTCCGCGGCGCCTACAACGCGGCCTCCCGGCTGACCCCGGACCAGCTCGCCCGGGGCATCGCCGCCTTCTCCTCCGGGAACCACGCCCAGGCCGTGGCCCTGGCAGCCCGTGAACTCGGCACCACCGCGGTGATCGTCATGCCCGAGGACGCCCCGCGCTCCAAGAGGCTGGCCACCGAGGGCTACGGCGCCGAGATCGTCACATACGACCGCTACACCGGCGACCGCGAAGCCATCGCCGAGGCGTTGGCCGCCGAGCGGGGCCTGGCGCTCATCCCGCCGTACGAACACCCGCACGTGATGGCGGGGCAGGGCACAGCGGCCCTCGAACTGCTGGAGGAGACAGGCGAGTTGGGCGCTCTGCTCGCACCTGTCGGCGGCGGCGGACTGATGGCGGGGAGCGCGACCGCCGCCAAGGGGCGGTACCGGGACATCCGCATGATCGGCGTGGAGCCTGAGGCCGGCGACGACACCAAGCGGTCGCTTGAGGCGGGGCGGCGGGTCAATATCCCGGTGCCGAAGACCATCGCCGACGGTCAGGCCCTGCATGTGCCCGGAGAGCTGACCTTCTCCGTGAACCGGCGGCTCGTCGACGAGATCGTGCTGGTCTCCGACGCCGAGATCCGTGACGCCATGCGGTTCGCGTTCGAGCGCCTGAAGATAGTCGTCGAGCCGAGCGGTGCGACTCCGCTGGCCGCTCTGCTGAGTCGGCGGGTGCATGGCCTCCCGGACCGGGTGGGGGTGATTGTCTCCGGCGGCAATGTCGATGCGGAGCGATTCGCGCGGCTCTGCGCGGCCGAGGACTGACACTGGCTGCGCTCCGGGGCGAGGACCGACACCGACGGCTTCGAGGGGGGGGCTGGGGCTGATCACGCGGGGCTTTGTGGGCGACGGGTCTGAGCGTGCCTGGCATTGCGGGGGTGTGGTCTGGACGCCCCTGACTCTGTGCGGGTCGGGTCTGAGCGCGCCCTGGCATTGCGAGGGTCGGTTCTGGACGCGTCCGGCATTGCGGGGGCCGGTTCTGGACGCGCCCGACTTTGCGCGGGCCGGGTCCGACACCGTCACTCGAATGGCAGGCCCGACTGGACGGGCGGACGATGGAGTGGTGGGGCGCGGCCCCCGCCGGTGCCGCCCAGGAAGGGCGCAAGACGGAGACCGGCCCCGGCCGTATCGACACGGCCGGAAGGGAGAACCGTCATGTTTGAGGTGAAGACGCTCGACAAGCCGGACGAGCGCCGGGACTTCCCCAAGGGGCATCTCGAAGCGGTCCACATGACCGGACTGGACTTCGCCGTGGGCACCTTCGAGCCCGGCTGGCGCTGGTCGGAGTCCGTGGCCCCCATCGCGGGGACCACGAGCTGCCAGGTCCACCACAACGGCTATGTGGTCCAGGGCCGCATGCACATCGTCATGGATGGCGGCGGCGAGGGCGAAGTAGGCCCCGGTGACATCTTCGTGGTGGCACCCGGGCACGACGCCTGGGTCGTCGGCGACGAACAGTGTGTGGTCTACGACTTCGAGGGAGGCATGGCGAGGGATTACGCGAAGGGCAAGTGAGCCGCGGTCGCGCCCGTCCTGGACCGTCAGCTCTCACACCATCAGGTCACACACCACCACGTCTCACACCGTGACGACGATTTTCGCGCGCGCGTGTTCCACCTCCAGATGCCGCAGGGCCTCGGCCGCCTCGCTGAGGAGATACGTCCGCTCGACGGCGGGGGCGATCTTTCCTGCTTCTGTGAGTTCGCGCAGCGCCGCCAGGTTCTCCTTGCTCGCCTTCGCCGGAAGCTGGAGCAGGCGTTGCCGGACGAAGGGGGAGACCAGCTGGCTGCGGACCATGAGCCGTATCGGGCCCAGGACGCTGCCGCCGTCGAACACGCCCCCGCCGGACAGGACCACCGTGCCGGCGGGGGCCGTCGCGCGCCGCAGATCGCGCAGTGAACGGTTTCCGACCAGATCCAGTACGACGTCGTAGCGGCGTCCGGCGCGGGCGAAGTCCTCCCGGGTGTAGTCGACGATCTGGTCCGCGCCGAGCGACCCGACGAGCTCGACATTGCGTGCGCTGCACACAGCGGTCACCTCGGCGCCGTACGCCTTCGCGATCTGTACGGCGAAGGTGCCGACGCCGCCCGATGCCCCGTTGACCAGGAGGGACTGCCCGGCCTTGAGCCCGGCCAGGTCCCGCAGCCCGATGAGTGCGGTGTTCGCGGCCAGTGGTATCGCGGCCGCCTGTTCGAAGGTGAGGCCCGCGGGCTTGAGGTCCGTCTCGCTGTCCTTGGCGCACACGAACTCCGCGAACGTGCCGTCGGCCTCGCCGTACACCTCGTCGCCGGGACGCAGCCCCTTGACCTCGGGGCCGACCGCCTCGACGCGGCCCGCGAAGTCCCGGCCCCGGATCCGCACCTTCGGCGCGCGCAGCCCGAAGGCCAGCCGGGCCATCTTCGGATCGCCGCGCAGGTAGTGCCAGTCATAGGCGTTCACCGAAGCCGCGTGCACCCGCACCAGCACCTCTCCGGCGGCCGGCACCGGCTGGTCGACCTCCCTCAACTCCAGTGTGTCCACCGAGCCGTAGCCGTCCTGGACGACTGCCTTCATGGGACCCCCTCCGTCTTTTCGGAGCGTAGGGAAGAGGCACCGCCTTGCCATCGGAAACCGATCGGTTTACTCTCTGGTCGTAGGTAAACCGATCGGTTTCTCGACGTTCTCGGAGACTCGCATGACCACCATCGAAGGTTCCGTCGCCCTGGTCACCGGCGGCAGCCGCGGCATCGGCCGGGCACTGGTGACCGCCCTGTACGAGCGCGGCGCGAAGAAGGTGTACGCCACCGCCCGCGACCCGCGGACCGTCACGCACCCCGACGCCGTCCCGCTGGCCCTTGAGGTGAGCGACCCGGCCTCCGTCTCGTCCGCCGCCGAGCTGGCCCAGGACGTGACCCTGCTGATCAACAACGCGGGCGCGTCGGTGAACGCGAGCTTCCTGGACGCCCCTGTCGACGACGTCCGCCGGGAGTTCGAGACCAACTTCTACGGCCCGCTCCTCGTCACCCGCGCCTTCGTCCCGGTGATCGAGCGCAACGGCGGCGGCCACATCCTGAACGTCCACTCGGTACTCTCCTGGCTCGGCGTCGCCGGCTCCTACAGCGCCTCCAAGGCCGCCCTGTGGTCCCAGACCAACTCCCTGCGCCTGGACCTGCGGCCGCGCGGCATCGAGGTCACCGGCCTGCACGTCGGATACGTCGACACGGACCTGACCGCGGGGATCGACGCCCCGAAGGTCACGCCGGAGAGCGTGGCGGCACAGGCCCTCGACGGCATCGAGTCCGGCGCCTTCGAGGTGCTCGCCGACGACCTGACCCGTCAGGTGAAGGCCGGACTCGCCGCCGATCTCGGGGCGCTGTACCCGCAGTTGGCGGCCTGAGTCACCGGACGGCGCGCGGGGCGGTCCGCCGATGGATGCTTCCGCCCGGCGTGTACCAGCCGGCCTTCTTCCGGACGGCGGGGCTCGGGTCCCCGGCACGACAGGCCTCCAGGGCGGCAACGGCAACGCGGCGATCCGGACCCGGGCGTCGGGATCGTCGGCCATGGCGGTGAGCTCGCTCATGGACTCGGTGTCGGCCAATCGGAGCAGCTCGTGGTAGGCCGCGACGGCTCGCTGCGGGTCGCCCAGGCAGGAGACGAGAGCTTCGTTGTCGGTCCTGACGAATCCGAGCATGACCTCGGTGTCGAACCGCGACGAACGGCCCCGCAAAGGGATGTCGGTGGCCTCGGTCAGATCGGCAGCAACCGTCCCACCAGCGCGCTGAGTTGCCGGACGTTGCGGCATTCGTGCATCTCCACCAGCTCCGCGTACTCGTACGCCGCCGAGTCGCCGGTGCCCCACTGGGGCCGCGCCTCCGGGTTCAACCAGTAGACGCGGCGCGCCCGTTCGGCGATCTCCCGTACGGCGGACAGGTTCGGGTCGCTCATGTTGGTGCGGGCGTCACCGAGGACGAGCACCGTCGTACGCGGGCTCAGTGCGTCACCGTACAGCGACGCGAACTCGCCCAGGGCGACGCCGTAGTCGCTGCTGCCGTGCCAGCCCGTGAGCGTGGCCTCGGTCCGGATGCGGGCGCCGAGCCCCTCCGGGTCGGCGGCGCCGTGTTCGAGGAGCCAGGTGACCTCGTCGAGCCGGTTGACGAAGGCGAACACCCGCACCTTGCCGAACTGGTCGTGCAACGCCTGCACCAGCAGCATCGTGAAGTCCGAGAACCCCGACACCGAGCCCGACACATCGCACAGCAGCACCAGTTCGGGACGGGCCGGCCGGCGACGCCGCAGCACCGGCTTCATGGGCACCCCGCCCGTCGACAGGGAACCGCGCAGAGTCCGCCGTAGATCGATACTGCCCCGTGCGGCACGACGGCGACGGGCCGCGAGCCGGGTGGCGAGTTTGCGGGCCAACGGCTGGACCATGCGCCGCAGTTCGGCCAGCCGGTCCTTGCCCGCGAACAGGAAGTCGACCCGGTCGGTCGTCGGGGCCACCGCCCGCCGCGCGATCTCGTCCGTGCCCCGCCGCTCGGCGACCCGCCGCCGCGCCTCCGCCGCCACCAGCGCGCGGAACGCCTCGATGCGCCGCCGGATCTCGTCCTCCAGCAGCCGGTCGGTGAACCCGGACATGCCCTGCTGCCCTCGCACATCGTCCCGGACGCGCGCGAGGAGGGTCTGCGGGCGCAGCCGGTCGAGCGTCTGGTACGACGACCAGCCGTCCGAGGAGGGGGAGTTGCCGTATCCGCCGAACCCGTCGACGGCCTCCGCCGCGAGGCGGGCCATCAGGGTCTCGTCGTTCGCGGCGAGGGCCTTGGCGAGCCGCTCGCGCAGGTCCTCCCGGTCCGCGGGCCCGGAGCCGGGCGCGCCGACGCCCCGTGGGAAGTACAGGTCGAAGACCGGGTCGAACACCTTGCGTTGGGCCGGGCCGTGCAGCAGCGTCGCCGCCAGGCCCTCCCGCAGCCGCTCGCGGTCCGCGAACCCCAACGCCTCGACCGCCTGCGCCGCGTCCACCGTCTCGCCGGTCCCGATGCGCACCCCGTGTGCGCGCAGGGCGCCGACCAGGGAGGTCAGTCGCTCGGCGGTGCTCACACCGCGTCCAGGTCGAGCTTGGCCCCGGCCTTGAGGATGTCGTCCTGGTGCTTGAGCAGTACGCCCAGGCTGTCCCGTACGACCGTCTCGTCGAGGTGGTCCGCGCCGAGCGCTAGGAGCGTGCGTGCCCAGTCGATGGTCTCCGCGACCGACGGCACCTTGCGCAGGTCCATCGCCCGCAGTGCTCCGACGACCCGGACCACGGACTTGGCCAGCGCCTCGTCCAGACCCGGCACCTTCAGCCGTACGATCCGCCGCTCCAGCTCCTCCTCCGGGAACCCGATGTGCAGGAAGAGACAACGGCGGCGCAGGGCCTCCGACAGCTCGCGGCTCGCGTTGGAGGTCAGCACCACGAAGGGGCGGCGGGACGCGGTGATCGTGCCCAGTTCGGGAACCGTGACCTGGAAGTCGCTGAGCACCTCCAGGAGCAGGCCCTCGACCTCGACGTCCGCCTTGTCGGTCTCGTCGATCAGCAGGACCTTCGCCTCGTCGCCGCGGATCGCCGTCAGCAGGGGCCGGGAGAGCAGGAACTCCTCGCTGAAGATGTCCGTGCGTGCCTCGTCCCAGGACTCGTCCCGGCCGGCGCTGATCCGCAGCAGCTGCTTGGCGTGGTTCCACTCGTACAGCGCCCGGGACTCGTCCACGCCCTCGTAGCACTGCAGCCGCACCAGCCGTGCCCCGGCGACCTCGGCCACCGCCTTGGCCAGCTCGGTCTTGCCGACCCCGGCGGGGCCCTCCACCAGGAGCGGCTTGCCGAGCCGGTCGGCGAGGAAGACGGTCGTGGCGACGGCGGGCGAGGCGAGGTAGCCGGTCTCGGCGAGGCGGGCGGAGACGTCGTCGACGGATGTGAACAGCAACGGAGCCTCCAGCACGGGTGCGAACTAGCGTCCAGGCAACTATCTAAGCGCTTGTTCATCCTTCCTGTCACGTGATTCCAGGACCGCAACGACTCGGGTATACCGATCGGTTTCCCCACCCGGACCTGCGGAGGTAACCTCGCTCGTATGGCCACGACAGACAAGGCGTCCCCCCGGGACAGGCTGCTCGACGCGGCGGCCGAGCTCTTCTACCACGACGGCGTCTCCATCGGCGTCGAGGCGCTGTGCAGGACGGCCGGCGTCTCGAAGCGCTCGATGTACCAGCTCTTCGCGAGCAAGGACGAGCTCCTCGCGGCCAGCCTGGAACGCCGAGCTCCCGGCTACTCGGCCCAGCTCACCCCCGGCCCGGACGAGGCCGGAACACCGCGCGAACGCATCCTGTACGTCTTCGACCGGGCGGAGAAGCTCTCGGCCGCGCCCGAGTACGAGGGCTGTCCCTTTCTGGCCGCGCTGGTCGAGCTGAAGAACCCCGACCACCCTGCGAGCCGGGTCGCCCGCGAGGCCAAGGGACGACTTCAGGAGGCGTTCCGCGTCCAGGCGGAGATCGGCGGGGCCAGCGAACCCGCCATCCTCGCACGCCAGTTGATGCTCGTCTTTGACGGGGCCAGCGCCCGCGCCGGCGCTCGGATCGAGACGCTGGACGGGCTGACCACGGCGACCGTGGCGGCACTGCTGGACGCGGCGGGAATGGAATGACGAGAGGGCAGCCACTCATGCGAGGGGCAGCCACTCCTGAGTGACTGCCCCGGGCCGGCTCCTCCTAGGCGGCCAGCCTCACCGCCTCCACCGCCGGAGCGCGCAGCACCCGGCGGGCCGTGGCCAGACTCGTCCCGACCGTCGCCGCCGCCGCGATCGACCTTGACCAGCCGCAGCGCCTCGGCGGCGTGTCCCGTGTCGCGCGTACGTCGTGAGCCTGTGGGAAACATCGTCGTCCCCCTTCGTCCGGCACTCCGTGTGCCTCGCTGAAAAAGCTACGGAGACGGCGGCCGCGGCACATTGGGCGCAGAACCCGTCTTGAGGGGTGTGCTCAGTGACACCCATCGGCGGATACGACAGGGTGATCGCCATGACCGACGGAATAGCCTGGCTCGCCGAGCCCCAGTCCATCGCATACGGCGGCTACAGCGTTGTGATCGCCCCCGACGTCGAATCGGAGTCACTGGCGAGACGGATCGTCGAGACCGCCCGCAGACCGTACCGGCCCCGCCCCATCGGGGAGTTGACCGGCCGTCAGGTGCAGGACCTGCTGGAAGGCCTCTACGGAGAGGTTCGCGACGGCATCGCGCTGCGCCACGGCGAACTCGACGAATGGTCATACGTCATCAAGTACGGCGGCTGGCAGGGCGAGTTCGGAACCGGAGGACGGCCGGTCGACCGTGGCGGGCTGCACGTCCACCACCTGGAGTACGACGAGGAGAACGGCAGGCCGGTGCCTCCGCGCTTCGACTACCGCCACGACGAGAACCTGGTGTGCGAGTTCAACCTGTATCTGGACGGCAGTTGGGCGCACGGCAGCCCCGAGGGCGACCCGGCGGTGGCCTCCGCAGTCCAGGAGCGGCTCACCGCCGCCGGACTGCCCGACGACGACCTGGACCGGCGTACCGTGCACCGGGCCTGCCTTGACGTCCTCCAGGAGCACTTCGGCCTCACCCTACCCAGGCGGCCGATTCTGGAGGAGACGCTCCCCACGCTCCTGCTGACGGACCCGTGATCCTCGGATGGGTCACCACAACGCGCTGACGCCGAGACTCGCCGGGTGCAATGGACCCGTGCCCGTGCCCCCGGACGACGTGCGGCTCGCGGCGGCGACGAGTGCGTGCAACGGCCGTACTGCGAAACGGGGTTGAAGAAGACCTACGGCATCGACATCATCGCCGTCTATCCCAAGGGCGTCGGCACGACCCAGGCCAGGCGGGCCGTGCAGCGGCCAGGACCGGATGGTCATCACCACCACGACGGACGCCACCTTGGACGACTTCGGCCTGGTGCTGCTGGCCGACGACAGCATCTCCAGAACGCCGACTGCGTGGTCCCGGTCGTGAATCGCTCCCGCGCGGGGGCCGCGGGGGTCACCAAGGCGCTGGGTGGGCTCAACGACGTCCTGACCACGGCCGACCTGGTGTCGATGAACCAACAGGTGGACAGTTGGCGGCGGTTGGCTTCGGATGTGGCCCGCACCTATCTGGGGGGAAGGGCCTGCTGAAGTGACGTGGGGGCGTTGTCAGTGGGGCGCTGTACGTTTCGGGGCATGGGGATCTATCTGGTGAGCGTGGGTGCCGGGGAGTGGTTCGACGAGGACGAGGACGAAGGCGGCAAGGGCGCCCTCGCCTCGGCGCTCGGCGAGGAGCTGAGCCGGCGTGGTCTGCCGCCGTACGAGTCCGTGCCGGAGGCACAGGAGCGCGTGGTGCGCGGGGCGGGGCTGTCGTTCGAGGAGAAGCTGGTGCCTCCCATGGACGGGTTCGAGGCGCTGTGCCGGGCGCACCTGTCGCGGGAGGAGTACGAGGTGCTCTGCGGCTGGTCGGTCCTGGTGCCGATCTCCCTCGACGAGGAGATCTGGCTGCCGGTCGCCACCTCCTACACCGACACGACGATGGTGGCCGGCGCGCCTCAGGTGCTCGCCCTCGCCGAAGGCCTCGCGAGGGCCGTCGCGCTGCCGGTGGACGAGATACCGCAGACCTGCGACAACCTCGATCTGACCATGTGGTTCCTGGAGGGCCCGGCGAAGGACATAGCCGCCGCCCGGCCCGGACCGTGGAGCGAGAACCTGGACGCGGCCTTCTACGTGGCGCTGTACCTCCGTGCGGCCCAGCACTCCCTGCGCCGCGGCTGCCCGATCGTGTACTGCTGACGCGACGCCGCCGTGCCGTCGGTGACCGTTTGCGACCAGCCACCACGGTGCCGCCGCCGAATCACGGTCCGCTCACGCGTCCGCGACCGAGTCGAACGCCACCTCACCGCGCCCCACTCCCAGCCAGATCCAGCAGCTCGGCGGCCCGCGCCCGGGCCTTCGCCCGCTTCCAGCCCACCAGCGAGGGCACGGTCGCGGTGGTTTCGAGAATCGTGCGGTGCGGGAAGAGCCCCACCTGCTGGATGACGTACCCGATCCGCAGCCGCAGCCGCAGCCGCAGCCGTACCGGGTCGACCGTGGCGATGTCCTCTGCATTCACGAGGATCCAGCCGGTTCACCAACATCATGGTCGTCGTCCTGCCCGCAGCCCGACGGGCCCCCGAGCGGGACGAGCTCGCCCTCGGACACCTCGAAGCCCAGGTCGTCCACGGCCGTCGTACCGTCCGGATACCGCTTGGTGACCTGCTCGATCCGGATCATGCCCTCACGCTAACGGCGTGCCCCGTGCTGCGCTCCCCGGCAAGGTCCCGTCGGCTGGTGAAGGAGGAGTTCCGATTTTGAACGGTTTCAATCCATGGTGTCCGCCCAGACAGTGGACACCCGCTCCATTCGCCACTAGCTTCAACGGCCGACCGAGCTGAATCGATACAACTCCGAGCAGCCGAAGGGACAACGGCATGACCGACGGAGTCGACAGCACGAACGGCAGGGCGGTGCGCCGCAGGACGGTTCTGGGGACCGCTCTGGGCGTCGTGCCGGCGGCCATGGCGGGCGGGGTCGGGGGCGCGGGGTCGGCTTCGGCAGAGCCGGCCGCCGACCGTACGGCCGTCGAGGGCCTCACCGTGGAACACCGCACCAACCCGCTGGGCGTGGACGCGGCCCGCCCGAGATTCGGCTGGCGCACCGCGTCCCGGGTCCGCGGCCGGCACCAGACGGCCTACCGCATCCTCGTGGCGTCCATCCCCGACCGCCTCATCGACGGCCACGCGGACGTCTGGGACAGCGGCCGGGTCGACTCGGCGGACTCGGTGGCCGTCCGCTACGCGGGCCCCGAACTGCGCGCCTCGACGCGCTACCACTGGACGGTCCGGGTCTGGGACGAGAACGGCCGCGAGGTCCCCGGGGCCCCGACAGCCCGCTTCGAGACCGGCCTGCTCAGCACCGACGGCATCACCGGCTGGGACGGCGCCAAGTGGATCACCATGGCGGGCAAGGCCCCGAACAGCGCCGGTGCGCCCCTGCTCCGGAGGCGGACGGAGCTCACGCACGGACAGGTACGTGAGGCCCGGCTTTATGTCTCCGCGCTCGGTGTGTACGACGCCTACGTCAACGGCCGCCGCGTCAGCGTGCCTCAGGACGGCCGCACCACCCACGAGCTCCTCACCCCGGGCTGGACCAACTACGACACCACCGTCAGCTACTTCACCTACGACGTGACCGGTCTGCTGGCGGGGGAGCGGCAGGTCACGCTCGCGGCCGTGCTGGGCAACGGCTGGTTCAACAGCCGTGTCTCCGAGAACAGCGTCTACTACGCGGAGGACGGCAACCGCCTCGCCCTCAAGGCCAAGCTACTGATCCGCTACGAGGACGGTTCGACCCAGACCGTCGTGACCGCGCCCGGCGAGGACTGGAGGGCCACGGACACAGGCCCCCACCGAGCCGACGACATCTACGACGGCCAGACGTACGACGCCCGCAGGGAACTGCCCGGATGGACGGAGAACGGCTTCGCCGACTGCGAAGCCGCCGCCTGGACCGGCGTGGAGGAGCACGACTTCACCACCCGCTTCCCCGAGTCCCGACTGGTCGCCTACCCGGGCGAGTCGGCCCGCCTGATGCCCCACTGGGACCGCAGGCCCCAGTCGATCACCGTCTACACCGGCGGCACCGATTTCGTCCTCGACCCCTCCCGTACGGTCACCGATCCCACCTCGGCCGCGTCCGCCTCCGTCACCCTCCACCCCGGCGACACCGCCGTGATCGACCTCGGCCAGAACATGGTCGGCGTCCCCCGCTACACCCTTCGCGGTCCGGCCGGCGCCGAAGTCACCCTCAAGCCGGGGGAGACGCTCAACGACCAGAGCGCGGGCGCCGACGGCCCCGAGGGCTCCGTCTACCGGGCCAACCTCCGCACCGCCAAGGCCACCAGCACCTACATCCTCAAGGGCGACCCGAAGGGCGAGACCCACCAGGACTCCCTGACCTTCTACGGCTTCCGCTACCTCTCGGTCGCCACGACCGCCACCGTCACCCTCACCGACCTGACCGGCAAGGTGGCCACTTCCGCCGTCCACGACATCGGCACCGTCACCACGGACGACCCAGACGTCAACCAGCTGATCAGCAACGTCCGTTGGGGCCAGCGCGGCAACTACCTCTGGGTGCCCACCGACTGCCCCCAGCGCGACGAGCGCTGCGGATGGACCGGCGACACCCAGCTCTTCTCGAACACCGGCCTCTACAACGCCGACTCGGTGGCCTTCCTCAGCCACTTCCAGGACATCCTGATCGACTCGCAGCGCACTTACGGCGCCGACGGCGCCCAGTTCACCTGGATCGCGCCCGGAGCCCGCTACAACCAGCCCGTTCCGGCGAGCGGTTGGGCGGACTGCGGGGTCGTCGTCCCCTGGACCGTGTGGCAGATGAGCGGTGACACCACCATCGTCGACCGCAGCTGGGACGCGATGACGGCCTACATGGACTGGATCCACGCCCGCACCGGCGACACCTACGCGGGCCCGGGCGCGATCTTCGGCGACTGGCTGGCCTTCCAGGTCACCAGCACCCAGCTCGTCAGCGACGCCTACTACGCCTACAGCGCCCGCCTCATGGCCGACATGGCCCGCGCCACCGGCCGCACCGCCGACACCCGTGCCTACGACGAGCTCTTCTCCCACATCAAGCGGGCGTTCGTCACCAAGTACCTGAGTACCGAGAACGGCCGCCTGACGGTGCGTTCCAGCCTCGGCGACCCACCGCCGTACACCCCGGGCGGCAGCCCCACCCAGACCGAGGACGACAGTCAGACGGCTTTGCTGTGGGTCCTCAAACTCGGCCTGTACGACGGCGAGATCCAGCGGCGGGAGCTGGTCGAGCTCCTCGCCCAGAACATCGGCAACGACGCCGCCTACAAGGCCGCCCACCCCGACAGCACCCGCGTCGGATACGCCGAGAACACCCTCTCCGTCGGCTTCCTCGGCGTGAACGTCCTCGCCCCCGTCCTCACCGACGAGGGCCAGGTCGAGCTGGCGTACAAGGTGTTGCACCAGGACGCGATGCCGTCGTGGCTGTACTCGGTGAAGAACGGCGCGACGACGGTCTGGGAGCGCTGGAACTCGTACTCGAAGGAGGACGGCTTCGGCCCTGTCGAGATGAACTCGTTCAACCACTACTCCTATGGCGCGATCATGGAGTGGATGTACGAGAGCATGGCCGGCATCGCCAAGGACCCGGCCCACCCGGGCTTCAAGCACTTCTTCCTGCGACCCCACCTCGACCCGACCGGCAGGATCACCCGGGTCTCCGGCTCGCACCGGTCGCCGTACGGCGAGATCGTCAGCGAATGGGCGGTGCGGGAGAGCGAGTTCACGTACCGGGTCGCGGTCCCCGCCAACAGCACAGCGACTCTGCGTATCCCCACGACCGACCCCGGCTCCGTGCGTGAGAGCCGCACGCCCTTGTCGCGCGTCAAGGGGGTGAGGTACCTGGGCTTCGAGGAAGGTACCGCGTCCTTCGAACTTCCCTCGGGGCGTTACGAGTTGACCGCCACGCTCGCCTGAGTGTCCACCAGCACCACCTCCAGGGTGCGCGGCCCGTGCACCCCCTCGACCCGGTCCAGCTCGATGTCACTGGTCGCCGAAGGGCCGGAGATCCATGTCAACGGGCGTACCGGGTCAAGACGTTCGAGGGCCTGCGGCACCGAGGAGACGACCTGGTCCGGGACCCGTACGACACAGATGTGGTGGTCCGGGACCAGGGTGATCCGCCGACGGCCCTGGTCCGGGCCGCCGTCCAGCACGAGGGTGCCGGTCTCGGCGACGGCCACCGCGCACGCCGTGACCACACTGTCGATGCGGTCCAGCTCGTACGGGGTGCTCTCGGCCCGGTCCGGGACCTGCTCGGCGTCGACGTCCGCGAGCCACGACTGCTCCAGACCCGGCGGCACGAGGACCGTCTTCGAACCGCGGGCCGCCAGCATCCCGGCGAGCGTCGCGGGCAGATCGGCCGCCGTGCAGCGATGCACGATCGCCCGGTAGTCCGCGAGGTTCTCGGCCAGCAGCTCCACCGTCTCCTCGATGCTCCGGTCCCCGTGCTCCCGCAGATACGCGCGCTCGATCGGCGTGTCCTCGGCCGACGCGTCGGCCAACGCGCGCCGCACCCGGCCCAGGATCCGCTCCCTGCTGCTCACTTGCCGCCCTCCTTGCCACCGTTGGTGCGCTGCCACCAGTCGCGGAACGGTTCCGCGGGCACGGCCGGCAGATCCCGGGTACCGCTCCACGCCTTCCCGGGGCCCGGCAGGCTCCGCGGATGCAGACGCCGGGTCCGCGAGGCCAGCCGCTGCCCGGTGCGCAGGGCACCGGGGTGGGCGAACGCCCAGCGCGCCGCCCGCATGGCCGCCCGTTCGGCCGCGTGCCCCTTGGCCGGCTTGAGCACCACCTTGTTGCCCTCGCGGACCACCGGCCCGCCCTCCACGACCCGCTCCCGCAGATGGACCAGCACCTCGGGGATGTCGATGGCGACCGGGCAGACCTCGTAGCAGGCCCCGCACAGTGAGGAGGCGTACGGCAGGGAGGCGTCGATCTCGCTTGCCGTGCCACGGAGTTGGGGGCTGAGGATGGCGCCGATCGGCCCCGGGTAGACCGAGCCGTAGGCGTGGCCGCCGGCCCGCTCGTACACCGGGCAGACGTTCAGGCAGGCCGAGCAGCGGATGCAGCGCAGGGCCTGGCGGCCGACCTCGTCGGCGAGGGTGTCGGAGCGGCCGTTGTCGAGCAGGACCAGGTGGAAGGTCTGCGGACCGTCCTCGTCCGTCGTGCCGGTCCAGGTGGACGTGTACGGGTTCATGCGCTCGGCGGTCGACGAGCGGGGGAGCGTCTGGAGGAAGACCTCCAGGTCCTGCCAGGTCGGCACGATCTTCTCGATGCCGACGACCGAGATCAGCGTCTCGGGCAGGGTCAGACACATGCGTCCGTTGCCCTCGGACTCCACGACCACCAGGGTGCCGGTCTCGGCGACCATGAAGTTGGCGCCGGAGACGCCGACCTTGGCGCGCAGGAACTTCTCCCGCAGATGCAGCCGTGCGGCTTCCGCCAGTTCGGCGGGCGTGTCGGTGAGGCCCTCGGGTGCCGGGCGGCCCCACTCGCTCATCTCGCGCTCGAAGATGTCCCGGATCTCGCCCCGGTTGCGGTGGATCGCCGGGACGAGGATGTGCGAGGGCCTGTCCTTGCCCAACTGCACGATCAGCTCGGCGAGATCGGTCTCGTAGGCGCGGATCCCCTCGGCCTCCAGAGCCTCGTTGAGCCCGATCTCCTGCGTGGCCATCGACTTGACCTTGACGACCTCCGACTCGCCGGTCATCTTGACGAGTCGGGCCACGATCTCGTTGGCCTCGTCGGCGTCGGCCGCCCAGTGGACGGTGCCGCCCGCCGCCACGACCGACTCCTCCAACTGCACGAGATAGCCGTCGAGATGACGCAGCGTGTGGTCCTTGATCCGCTTGCCCGCCTCGCGCAGCTCCGCCCAGTCGGAGACCTCGGCGACGGCCTTCGCCCGCTTGGCGCGGATCGTGTGCGTGGCGTGCCGCAGATTCGCGCGCAGCGTCGGGTTGTTGACCGCCTCGTGCGCGGCCTTCGGGAAGGCCGGCATCCCTACGAACGTTCCGCTCATACGGCCGGTTCCTCCTCCGTGCTCGCCAGGATCTCCGCGATGTGCACCGGCCGCATGCGCGACTCCAGTCGGCCCATCGTGCCCCCGATGTGCATCAGACAGGAGTTGTCGGCCGCGCACAGCACCTCCGCACCCGTCGACTCGGCGTTGCGCACCTTGTCCGCGCCCATCGCCGCCGAGACATCGGCGTTCTTCAGGGCGAAGGTGCCACCGAAACCACAGCACTCGTCGGCACCCGGAAGCTCCTTCAGCTCAAGCCCCTTGACCGCCTGGAGCAGCCGCCGGGGCCGGTCGCCGAGCCCGAGCCCGCGCAGCCCGTGACAGGTCGGGTGGTACGTGACCGTGTGCGGGTAGTACGCCCCGACGTCCGTCACCCCCACCACGTCCACCAGGAACTCCGTCAGCTCGTACGTCTTCGGCACCACGGGCGCCAGGGTGGCCGCGAGGCTCTCCCCGCGCCCCTCGGCCCGGGCCCGCTCACCCATCCGCGGATACAGTTCCCGCACCATCGCCCCGCACGAACCGGACGGCGTCACGATCGCCTCGTAGTCCCGGAAGACATCGGAGAAATGCCGGGCCAGTGGCTCCGCCTCATGCCGATAGCCGGTGTTGTAGTGCGCCTGCCCGCAGCACGTCTGGGCCATCGGGAAGTCGACGTCGACGCCCAGCCTGGTCAGCAGTTTCACCACAGCGCGCCCGGTGTCCGGATAGAGCGTGTCGTTGACGCAGGTCAGGAACAGGGCGACACGCATCGCGGCTCCTTGTGGTCGATCATCGGATGAGTGATGGGGGCACCACCCACACGCGTTCAGCGTAGTGGGGGAGTAGTCCCGGTGGAGGAGCCCCGGGGAGACCCTGGTCAGGCCCCGGGGAGCCGGGCCTGCGCCTCCCGCCAGCGCGCGGTGTCGCCCTGGGGCTCGTACCGGGTCAGCGACTGGGTCCGGGTGAGCAGCTCGCGCCCGCCCGCGAGGTCGCCCACGAGCCCGTGGGCCCGCGCCTGGACCAGGACGTTCCCCAGGGCCGCCGCCTCGGTCGGCCCCGCCACCACCGGCAGCCCACAGGCGTCGGCGGTCAGCTGGCACAGCAGGGCGTTGCGCGTACCGCCCCCGACGACGTGCACGACATCGACAGGGCGGTCGGCCAGCCGCTGAGCCTCCTCGACGGCCTTGCGGTGGGCCAGGGCCAGCGAGTCGAGAATGCACCGGGTGACCTCGGCGGGCGTCTCGGGCACCGGCTGCCCCGAGGCTCGGCACGCCTCGGCGATCCGCTCCGGCATCCGCCCCGGCGGGAGAAAGACCGGATCGGAAGCGTCCACCACCGACCGCAGCGCCGGCGCCTTGGCCGCGGCCGGCAGCAGCTCGCGCAGATCCGGGTCGCCCCAGGCCCGTACGCACTCCTGGAGCAGCCACAGCCCCATGATGTTCCGCAGATAGCGGACCGTGCCGTCAAGCCCCAGCTCGTTGGTGAAGTTGGCGGCCCGGCTCTCCTCCGTCAGCACCGGTGCGTTCAGCTCAAGGCCCGCGAGGGACCAGGTGCCGGTGCAGATGTAGGCGAACCGCTCGCCGGACGCGGGCACGGCGGCCACCGCGGAGGCGGTGTCGTGCGACCCGACGGCCGTCACCGGAACCGGCCCGGTGAGCCCCGTCTCCTCCAGCACCTCGGCCCGGAGCAGACCGGCCCGGTCGCCGGGCTGCCGCAGCGGCGCGAACAACTCCAGGTCGATGCCCAGCCGTTCGGCGATGTCGTACGACCACGCGCGCGTCCGGGGATCGATCAGCTGGGTGGTCGAGGCGTTGGTCAGCTCGGTGCCCTGCTCACCGGTGAGCCAGTAGGCGAGCAGGTCGGGGATGAGCAACAGCCTTCGCGCGCCGGTGAGTTGGTCGGCGACGATCTGGTACAGCGTGTTGAAGGGCGCGTACTGCAGCCCGGTCGCCGCGTACAGCTCCGGCGCGGGTACGGTCGCCCACACCTTCTGCGCGACCCCCTCGGTGCGGGAGTCCCGGTAGTGCACCGGGTTGCCGAGCAGCGCCCCGTCGGCGTCCAGCAGCCCGTAGTCCACGGCCCAGCTGTCGATGCCGACGGAGTCCACCTGCCCGGCGGCCCTGAGCCCGTCCAGGACACCGCCGTACAGCGAGAGGATGTCCCAGCGCAGGCCCTCAGGAACCCGCACCGGCCGGTTCGGGAACCGGTGGGCCTCGGTCAGCTCCAGACTGTACGGGCCGACGCGGCCGACCATGACACGTCCGCTGGACGCGCCGAGGTCGACCGCGGCGTACGACTTCACGGACGCGCTCATCGCAGGAAGGCGGCCGCGACGCCGGCGTCGACGGGGACGTGCAGACCGGTGGTGTGGGTCAACTCCCCACCGGTCAGCGCGAAGACGGCATTGGCGACATGCTCGGGCAGCACCTCGCGCTTGAGGATGGTCCGCTGTGCGTAGAACTCACCGAGCTTCTCCTCCTCCACGCCGTACACGGCGGCCCGCTTGGCGCCCCAGCCACCGGCGAAGATGCCGGACCCGCGCACCACACCATCCGGATTGACACCGTTGACGCGGATGCCGTGCTCGCCCAACTCGGCGGCCAACAGGCGTACTTGGTGGGCCTGGTCCGCCTTCGTGGCGGAGTAGGCGATGTTGTTGGGCCCGGCGAACACGGCGTTCTTGGAGGCGATGTAGACGACGTCGCCGCCCAGCTTCTGCGCGATCATCACCCGGGCCGCCTCCCGCGACACCAGGAAGGAACCGCGCGCCATGATGTCGTGCTGGAGGTCCCAGTCCTTGGCGGAGGTCTCCAGGAGCGGCTTGGAGATGGAGATGCCGGCGTTGTTGACGACGAGGTCCACACCGCCGAAGGCGAGCAGGGCGGCCTTGAACGCTTCGGCGATCTGCTCCTCGTCCGTCACGTCCACGGTCACGGCGACGGCCTTGTCGGTACCGCCGAGCTCCTCGGCGACCGCGGAGGCGTTCTCGGCGTTGAGATCGGCGACGACGACACACGCGCCCTCGGCGACCAGTCGCTGCGCGATGGCCTTTCCGATGCCACTGCCCGCGCCGGTCACCAGCGCCACGCGGGTCGCGAGCGGCTTGGCCTTCGGCATCCGCTGGAGCTTGGCCTCCTCAAGGGCCCAGTACTCGATGCGGAACTTCTCGGACTCCTCGATCGGCGCGTACGACGAGACCGCCTCGGCGCCCCGCATCACGTTGATCGCGTTGACGTAGAACTCGCCCGCGACCCGGGCGGTCTGCTTGTCCTTGCCGAAGGAGAACATGCCGACACCCGGAATCAGCACGATCGCCGGGTCGGCCCCGCGCATGGCGGGGGAGTCGGGCAGCGCGTGCCGCCGGTAGTAGGCGGCGTACTCCTCGCGGTACTCGGCGTGCAGCGCGTCGAGCCGTGCGACGACCTCCTCCAGCGCGGCGGTGGGCGGCAGGTCGAGGACGAGCGGCCGCACCTTGGTGCGCAGGAAGTGGTCGGGGCAGGAGGTGCCGAGGGCGGCGAGGCGCGGGTGCTCGGCGGAGGCGAGGAAGTCGAGGACGACCTCGGAGTCGTTGAAGTGCCCGACCTGCGGCTTGTCCTGGGAGGCGATGGCCCGTACGTACGGCGCCAGCGCGGCCGCCCGCTCCCGCCGCTCACCGGCGCCGAGGGCGGCGTACCCCTCGATGACGGGCCCGAAGGGCTCGGCCTTCCCGCGCTCCTCCAGGAACCTCTCGGCGGTCCTGATGATGTGCAGCGAGTTCCGCTCGCACTCCTCGGCGGTGTCACCCCAGGCCGTGATCCCGTGCCCACCGAGCACGACACCGATCGCCTGCGGGTTGGCCGCCTTGATGGCGGCGATGTCCAGCCCCAGCTGGAACCCGGGCCGCCGCCACGGCACCCACGCGACGGTGTCCCCGAAACACTCGGCGGTCAGCTTCTCCCCGTCGGCCGCGCAGGCGAGCGCGATACCGGAGTCAGGGTGCAGATGATCGACGTGAGCGGCCTCGACGAGCCCGTGCATGGCGGTGTCGATGGAAGGAGCGGCGCCCCCCTTCCCGTGCAGGCAGTAGTCGAACGCGGCGACCATCTCGTCCTCGCGCTCCACCCCCGGATACACATCGACCAGCGCCCGCATCCGGTCGAGCCGCAACACGGCCAGCCCGCCCTCGGTCAGCGTCCCGAGGTCACCCCCGGACCCCTTGACCCACATCAGCTCGACATCACCCCCGGTGACCGGATCGACGGAGGTGCCCTTGGCGGACGCGTTGCCACCGGCGTAGTTGGTGTTACGGGGATCGGAGCCGAGCCGATGGGAGCGAGCGAGGAGGGCGGCGGCTTCGGGATGGGTAGCCATGAACGTTCAGTCCTTCTTGCGAGAGGGCGAGTTTTCCTACCTAGGGGCGCGGGGAACTGCGCGACCAGCCACATCCGGCCCGCACCCCGCATACGACAGAACCGGGCAGACGCTCACGCCCCCCAACCAGCCTGCTCCCCACCAACCCGCTCGGCCACGATCTTCTCGGCCCACCCGGACCGCTTGTACGCGGCGATGGGGTTCGCGTCGAGCCCCATCTCCTCCCGCACCTCGGCAAGCAGCGGCCGCACATCCGTGTTGTACGCGTCCATCAGCACCGCGTTCGCCTCAAGAACGTCACCCTCACGCTGAGCCGCACCCAGGGCATCCCGGTCGACCAGCAACGCCTTCGCGGTCGCTTCCTGGACGTTCATGACCGAACGAATGATCGCCGGAATCTTCGCCTCGATGTTGTGGCACTGGTCCAGCATGAACGCCACCTCGGACGAGAACCCACCCCCACGCACCACCTCGTACATGATCCGGAACAGCTGGAAGGGATCAGCCGCCCCCACCATGAGGTCGTCGTCGGCGTAGAACCGCGAGTTGAAGTCGAACCCGCCGAGCTTCCCCTCCCGCAGCAGCGTGGTCACGATGAACTCGATGTTGGTCCCGGGCGCGTGGTGCCCGGTGTCCACGACGACCTGCGCCTTCTCCCCGAGCTTGAGACAGTGCGCGTACGCCGTCCCCCAGTCCGGCACATCCGTGGAGTAGAACGCCGGCTCGAAGAACTTGTACTCAAGCAGCATCCGCTGCCCGTCACCCAGCCGGTCGTACACCTCGGAAAGACCCTCGGCCAGCCGGTCCTGCCGGGCCCGCAGATCATCCTGACCGGGATAGTTCGTGCCGTCGGCGAACCACAGCTTCAGATCCCGGGACCCGGTCGCGTCCATGATGTCGACGCACTCCAGCAGGTGATCGAGGGCCTTCCGCCGCACAGAGGCGTCCGGATGGCAGATGCTGCCCAGCTTGTAGTCGTCGTCCTGGAACGTGTTCGAGTTGATCGCCCCGAGCTTCACCCCTCGCTCGGAGGCGAACTTCGCCAGTGCGGCGTAGTCCTCGACCTTGTCCCACGGGATGTGCAGCGCGACGGTCGGGGCCACACCGGTGAACGCGTGCACCTGCGCCGCGTCCTCCAGCTTCTCCTGCGGTGTCCGCGGTACGCCCTGCTGGGCGAACACCTTGAAGCGGGTTCCCGAGTTCCCGTACGCCCACGACGGCGTCTCGACTGCCTGGGTCTTGAGAGCGGCCTTCACCGCGGCGAGCTCGGTCACTTGAGGGCTCCTGTGACGTCGGGTCTTGAGGGCTTCCGAACAGCTTCACCGTGAAACGATTCAAGACGGGAAAGTATGGGGACCTCGTAAGGGTGTCAACCCCTGCGACCAAGGCTGTTGCCCGTGACCCCCCTGTGACCTGAGTTCATCGAAACTTTTTCGACACGAACCCATTGACGTGACATGCGCTACATGCCTAACGTCCCGGCAACCAAGTTGAAACCTTTCACGGCGCCGTGAGGGCCGTCCCGCCGGCGTCGTCGAGGAGCCCCCAATGACCCACCCGTCCACCACGGGTACGGCCCCGGTTCTCGCGCTCAGGGACATCTCGAAGTCCTTCGGCGCGGTTCGCGCCCTGCGGGACGTCTCCCTGGAGCTGTTTCCCGGGGAGGTACACGCCCTCGCCGGCGAGAACGGCGCGGGCAAGTCGACCCTCATCAAGGCGCTCGCAGGAGTGCACCGACCGGACGCCGGCCAGGTGCTGCTCGACGGCGAACCGGTCGTCTTCCACGGTCCCGGCGACGCCCGCGACGCCGGTATCGCCGTGATCTACCAGGAGCCCACGCTCTTCCCCGACCTGTCGATCGCCGAGAACATCTTCATGGGCCGCCAGCCCCGGCGCGCTCTGGGCCGGATCGACCACAAGGCCACGCACGCCGCGACCCTGGCCCTGATGCAGCGTCTCGGTGTCGAACTCGACCCCGACCGCCCGGCGCGCGGTCTGTCCATCGCCGACCAGCAGATCGTCGAGATCGCCAAGGCGCTGTCCTTCGAGGCCCGCGTCCTGATCATGGACGAGCCGACCGCGGCCCTCACCGGCAGCGAGGTGGCCCGTCTCTTCGGTGTCGTCAGGGCGCTGCGCGAGCAGGGCGCCGCGGTGCTGTTCATCTCGCACCGCCTGGAGGAGATCTTCCAGATCTGCCAGACGGTCACCACCCTGCGCGACGGCGCCTTGATCTCCAGCGAGCCGATCGAGGACATGACCGAGGACGACCTGGTCCGCCGTATGGTCGGCCGCGATCTCGAAGAGCTCTACCCCAAGCAGGACGTACGCCCCGGCGAGGTCGCGCTGACGGTGAGCCGGCTGACCCGGGAGGGCGTCTTCACCGACGTCTCCTTCGAGGTCAGGCGCGGTGAGATCGTCGGCCTCGCGGGCCTTGTCGGAGCGGGCCGAACTGAAGTCGCGCGGGCGGTGTTCGGCATCGACCGCTGGGACGCGGGCGAGGTCGCCGTGGACGGCAAGGCACTGGTCAACGGCGCCCCCTCCACGGCGATGGCCGCGGGCCTCGCCCTGGTCCCCGAGGACCGGCGCGCCCAGGGCCTCGTGATGGACATGTCCATCGAGCGGAACATCGGCCTCACCGGACTGCGTACGACCGTCAAGGCCGGCCTCATGGACCGCGGCGCCGAACGCAGCCGCTCCCTCGACTGGGCCGTCAAGCTCCAGGTGAAGTACGCCCGGATCGCCGACACCGTCAACACCCTGTCGGGCGGCAACCAGCAGAAGGTCGTCCTCGCCAAGTGGCTGGCCACCGGCCCCAAGGTGCTCATCGTCGACGAGCCCACCCGTGGCATCGACGTCGGCACCAAGGCCGAGGTGCACCGGCTGCTCAGCGAACTGGCCGCCGACGGGGTGGCCATCCTGATGATCTCCTCCGACCTGCCCGAGATCCTCGGCATGGCCGACCGCGTGCTCGTGATGCACGAGGGTCGCCTGACCGCCGAGATCCCGCGCTCCGACGCCACCGAGGAAACCGTGATGGCCGCAGCCACCGGGAGGGCCGCCGCATGACGGTCACCACCCCTCAGCAGGCCCCTCCCGCCGAGGTGCCCAAGTCCAGCGGCACCCGACTGGTCGACCGCGTCTTCAAGATGCGCGAGCTCGCCATCCTGCTCGTCTTCCTGGTGATGATCGTCGTCACCCAGATCGGGAACAGTGACTTCCTCACCGAGCAGGGCATCAAGGACCTGCTGCTGAACGCGACGATCCTGGTCCTGGTCGCCACCGGCCAGTCCCTTGTCGTCATCACGAGGAACGTCGACCTCTCCGTCGGCTCCACCCTCGGCATCACCGCCTTCGCCGCCGGCACCTACCTCCAGGGCGGCGGGAACCCCGTGGTGGCGATCGTGCTCGCGGTCCTGCTCGGCATCGGCTTCGGCCTGCTGAACGGCCTCCTTGTCAGCCTCGGCCAGGTGCCCGCGCTCGTGGTCACCCTCGGCACGCTCTACATCATCCGGGGCATCGACTCCATCTGGGTCGGCTCCCGCCAGATCACGGCGGCCGACCTCCCGGACGGGTTCGTCGACTTCGGCTCCGGAGGCATCTCCGCGGTGCCCTGGCTGGCCCTGATCGCGCTGGCCGTGCTCATCGCCACCGCCTACTACCTCAAGCACTTCGGCAGCGGACGCGAGCTGTACGCGCTCGGCTCCAACCCCGAGGCCGCACGGCTCGCCGGTATCCCGGTGCGCAAGCGGATCCTGGCCGCGTACACCTTCTGCGGCGGCCTCGCCGGTCTCGCCGGCGCGTTGTACCTGGCCCGGTTCGGCAACGTCGACTCCGGCACCGGCACCGGCTACGAGCTGACCGTCGTCAGCGCGGTCGTGGTCGGCGGTGTCGTCTTCACCGGCGGCTCCGGCAGCGTCTACGGCGCGGCCCTCGGAGCCCTGCTGCTGACCTCCATCAACAGTGTGCTGCCCGCCCTCGGCGTCAGCTCGGTCTGGGTGCTCGCGATCAACGGCATCCTGCTCATCCTCGCCATCGCGGTCGACCGGGTCGTCGCGCTGCGCGTGGCCTCCGCCCTGAAGAAGAGGAACGCCCGCCATGCCTGACTCCCTGACGCGTGCGATCCGCTGGGACACGGTCGTCGGCACCCTTCTGGTCGTGGTCCTGCTGCTGTCCTTCGGAACTGTCGACGGCTTCGGCAACGCCCTGAACCTGTCGTTCCTGATCGGCAACACCCTGCCGATCGCGCTGATCGCCCTGCCCATGACCCTGCTCGTGGTCTCCGGCGAGATCGACCTCTCCGTCGCCTCCACCGCGGGTCTTTCCGGCGCGGTCATGGGCGCGCTGTGGAACCAGGGCCTGACGATCGAGGTGATCATCCCGATCTGCCTGGTGCTCGGAGTGGTGTGCGGACTGATCAACGGTCTGCTCGTCACCCGCCTTGGCCTGCCCTCCCTCGCCGTCACCATCGGCACCCTCGCCGCCTACCGGGGCATCGCGCAGATCGTGCTCGGCTCCGACGCCGTGACCGACTTCCCGACGCAGTACCTGGACTTCGCGGCCGGGCGGATCGGGGACACCTTCATCCCGCAGGCCTTCCTGCCCTTCCTCGTCCTGCTCGCGATCGCCGTGGTCGTCCTGCACGCCACGCCGTTCGGGCGCTCGGTGTTCGCGACCGGCGCGAGCGAGGAGGCGGCGCGGTTCGCCGGCATCCGGGTCAAGCGGCAGAAGCTGATCCTGTTCACGGTGACGGGCCTGATGGCTTCACTCACCGGCATCTTCTGGGCGCTGCACTACGCCAGCGCCCGCTACGACAACGCGACCGGCCTCGAACTCTCCGTCGTCGCCGCGGTGTTGCTCGGCGGCATCGACTTCGACGGCGGCAAGGGAACACTCGGCGGTGCGATCGCGGGAGTCTTCCTCCTCGGCGCACTCCAGAACGTGATGAGCCTCCAGGACGTCTCCGCCCAGTCGCAGATCGTCGTCACCGGCGTTCTGCTCGTCCTCTCCGTGCTCGGCCCGCGGGTCGCACGGCAGATCTCGGTTGCGAGGGCCGGCCGCCGAGCCGCCTCGACACCGGCGTCCAAGGCGCCCACACCGGCCTCCTAGGGCCGGGCGCCCGAGGAAACCTCGTATCCGCTCACCCTCGTAAGGAAGAACCGTCATGCGTAAGTCATCGATTCGCCGTTCCTGCGCGGCCCTCGCCGCCGGTACCTCCCTCGCCCTCGCCCTGACCGCCTGTGGCGGCACCACCAAGAAGGACGTGCAGGACGAGGGCGCCTCGGCGGCCTCCACCGCCAAGGCGGACCCGAACGCGGCCACCAAGAAGGGCCTGACCGTCGGCTTCCTGCCCAAGCAGGTCAACAACCCCTACTTCACCTCCGCCGACAAGGGCGGCGAGGCGGCCCTGAAGGAACTGGGCTCCAGCTACAAGGAGGTCGGTCCGTCCAGCGCCACCGACACCGCCGGTCAGGTCTCCTACGTCAACACGCTCACCCAGCAGCAGGTGAACGCGATGGCCGTGTCCGCGCAGGACCCGGGCGCCCTGTGCACCGCCCTCAAGCAGGCCATGTCGAACGACATCAAGGTCGTCACCTACGACTCCGACACCAAGCCGGAGTGCCGCGACGCCTTCGTCTCGCAGGCCTCTGCCGAGGACCTGGGCCGCACCGAGGTGCAGTTGCTCGCCGAGCAGATCGGCTACAAGGGCGAGATCGCGATCCTGTCCGCCGCGCAGACGGCGACGAACCAGAACACCTGGATCGACTTCATGAAGGACGAGCTGAAGCAGGACAAGTACAAGAACATCAAGCTCGTCAAGATCGCGTACGGCAACGACGACGCCCAGCAGTCCTTCCAGCAGACCCAGGGCCTGCTCCAGCAGTACCCGAACCTGAAGGGGATCATCTCCCCGACCACCGTCGGCATCAAGGCCGCCGCCCAGTACCTCTCCGGCTCCAAGTACAAGGGCAAGGTCAAGCTGACCGGCCTCGGCACCCCGAACGACATGCGCAAGTACGTCAAGAACGGCACCGTCGACGCCTTCGAGCTGTGGGACCCGGCGAAGCTCGGCGCGCTGGCCGCGCAGACGGCCGTGGCCATGGTCTCCGGCCAGATCACCGGCAAGGAGGGCGAGACCTTCAAGGCCGGCGGCACCACGTACACCATCGGCAAGGACGGCGTGATCAACCTCGGCAAGCCGACCGTGTTCAATGCCAAGAACATCGACCAGTTCAACTTCTAGGCTCTGGAGGCCGTCGATGCAGCGCGTGTGCTTTCTGCTGAAGGTCCGGCAGGACCGTCTGGAGGAGTACCGCGAGCGGCACGCCACCGTGTGGCCGGAGATGCTCGAAGCACTCTCGGCCACCGGCTGGCACAACTACTCGCTCTTCCTCAGGGAGGACGGCCTGCTGGTCGGCTACCTGGAGACCGAGGACTTCGCCGCCGCCCAGGCCGGTATGGAAGCCACCGAGGTCAACGCCCGCTGGCAGGCCGAGATGGGCGAGTTCTTCGAGTCCCTCGACGGAGCCCGCCCCGACGAGGCCATGAAACCGCTCACCGAAGTGTTCCACCTCGTCTGACGCCCCCCTCAGGAGCCGCATCCATGAAGAGACGTGCCGTCCTCGTGTCTGCCGTACTCGCCGCCGTGGCAACGCCCGGCACCGCACGCGCCGCCGACCCCGGTCCCTCCGTCACCCGCACCGGCACCACCACGCTCGACAGCACGGCCGTCTTCTTCGTGTCCTACGACGGCCTGGTCAACAACAACTCGTTCCAGAAGAACGGCCTGCTGACCTACAAGGGCTACCAGTACGCCGTCTGGTACACCTCCACCGGGAACGCGGTCGTCGGCCGCCGGGTCCTCGGCGGCACCACCTGGTCCAAGCTCACGCTCTCCCACGTGCTCAAGGCCAGCGACTCCCACAACGTCATCTCCATGGGCGTCTCGAAGGTCGACGGCCGTCTGCACCTCAACATGGACTCCCACAGCGACGGCTACTTCTACGTGAAGTCGATCGCCGGGCTCATGGACAACCCCGCGTCCACCGCCTGGACCTCGTCCGTCTTCGGCGCCGTACAGACGAGCATGGACGGCGTGGCGCTCACCACCCAGTTCACCTACCCGCAGTTCATATCGACCCCCGAGGGCAAGCTCCAGCTCAGCTACCGGGTCGCGGTCTCCGGCAACGGCCGCAACGCCCTCGCCGAGTACGACGGTTCGACCTGGACCAACCTCGGGGAGTGGTCCAGCTCCACCGGCACCTACACCAGCGAGCACGGCTCCTCGACGGCCCGCAACATGTACCTGCACGGCATCGACTACGACAAGAACGGCCGACTGCACTCCTTCTTCACCTGGCGCGAGCAGAACGGCGCCGTGATGTGTTCCAGCGGCGGCATCACCAACCACGACACCGGTTACGTCTACTCCGACGACCGGGGCCGCACCTGGCGCAACAACGCGGGCACCGTCGTCGGTACCACCGGCGGCTCCGACAAGGTCGCCGTCACCGACACCGGCCTGGTCATCGACGCGCTGAACCCGGACCACTCCCTGATGAACCAGGAGAGCCAGTCCACCGACTCGTCAGGCCTGCCGCACGCGATCATCTCGTACGTCCCCGGCCGCTTCGGCCAGTGCACGACGAACTACGTCTCCGACCGCACCGCCAACGGTCGCGCCTTCCACGTCCGCAAGAACTCCGCGGGCACCTGGCAGAAGACCGAGATACCTGTCGTGCTCGGCTCCAGCCAGCGCACCAAGCTGATCCTGGACACGTACGACAACGCCTACGCGATCTTCCCCTTCGGCCGGATCGCCGGTGCCTCCAAGGCGTCCGGGTACACCGACTGGACCGTTCTGTTCGACGGCAGCGGGCTGAACGCCTTCGGCGAGGTCGTGATCGACGAGATGCGGGTCGCCCAGGACAACGTGCTGTCGTTCATGTACCAGGAGAAGTCGAGCGGTACGTCTCCCTCGCCCCTCCACGTCGTCGACTTCGCGCTGCCGGCCTGACCGTGACCGGTGTGGGGGCGGCTCGACGATAATGTGAAGGTCGTCCTGTCGCCCCTCGTCTCCCTGGAGGTCCCTGCCCCATGGCCCAGTCGGTGGGTATCAAGGACGTCGCCCGCGCCGCCGGAGTATCCGTCGGCACGGTCTCGAACGTCATCAACCGCCCGGACTCGGTCGCCACCGAGACCCGGGCGCGCGTCCTGTCCGCGATAGACCGGCTCGGCTATGTCCGAAGCGAGTCGGCGCGGCAGCTGCGCGCGGGCCGCAGCCGGATCATGGCCCTCCTCGTCCTCGACATGGGCAACCCCTTCTTCGTCGACGTCGCGCGCGGCGCCGAGCGCGCCGCCCGCGAGGACGGCCTCGGCGTGATGGTCTGCAACAGCGCCCAGAGCGCGAGCGAGGAGGCCGAGTACCTCTCGCTCTTCGCCGAGCAGCGGGTCCGTGGTGTGCTGCTCACCCCGAGCGACGCCTCGGGCCGCAACATCGAGTCCTTCCGCCGCCACGGCATTCCCTTCGTCCTCGTCGACCGGGTCGCCGAGGGCACCACCGAGTGCTCGGTCTCCGTGGACGACGTGGCGGGCGGCGCCCTGGCCGTACGCCACCTCGTGGACGCCGGGCACCGCTCCATCGCCTACGTCAGCGGCCCGCCCGGCCTCAACCAGGTCCGCGACCGCCGCACGGGCGCCATGAACGCCCTCACCGAGGCGGGCCTGGGCCCCGGGAACCTGCGCGAACTGCCCACCGAACGGCTCGACGTGGCCGCGGGCCGGGACGCCGGCGCCCGCCTCCTCGGCCTCGCCGTCCGCCCGACCGCCGTGTTCTGCGCGAACGACCTCCTGGCGCTCGGCGTTCTGCAGGCCATGTACGCGGCGGGGGTCACGGTCCCCGACGATCTCGCCATCGTCGGCTACGACGACATCGAGTTCGCCGCCGCCGCGGCCGTCCCGCTCACCTCGGTCCGCCAGCCCGCCGTCACCATGGGCGCCCTCGCCGCCGAGCTGCTCCTGGAAGAGACGGAGGTGGAGACCACCGGCAAGCGGCACGAGCACCGCCGGGTGGTGCTCCAGCCCGAACTGGTGGTGCGCCGCTCCAGCCTCGCGGCCCGCTGATCGGTGATTCAGTACGGTTTCATGATCGAAGGGGTCCGACGGCGGACGGACATGTGCTGAACTGGGACGCGCCCTGAAAATCCGTCCGTCCCGGGAGCCCTGTTGACCGCCACCTACCGCCAGCCCGGCCTCCTCCTCACCGACCACCGCTTCACCGTCCCCCTCGACCACGCCGACCCGGCGGGGGAGACGATCGAGCTCTACGCACGAGCGGCCGTCGCGAGTGACAAGGCGGGCCAGAACCTTCCGTGGCTGGTCTATCTCCAGGGCGGCCCGGGTTTTGGGGCGAACCGTTTCGTCGGCAAGGGAGCCTGGTTCGGCCGGGCCCTCAAGGAGTTCCGCGTCCTCCTCCTCGACCAGCGCGGCACCGGCCACTCCAGCCCCGCCAACCGCCAGACGCTCCCGCTGAGTGGCGGCCCCGCCGCACAGGCCGACTACCTGACCCACTTCCGCGCCGACTCGATCGTCCGGGACTGCGAGGCGATCCGCGCCCAGGTCACCGGCGGAGCCCCCTGGACCGTCCTCGGCCAGAGCTTCGGCGGCTTCTGCGTGACGACCTACCTGTCCATCGCCCCCGAGGGCCTTGCCGCCGCCCTCGTCACCGGCGGCCTGCCGTCCCTCGACGCGCACGCCGACGACGTCTACCGGGCCGCCTACCCCCGCGTGGAGCGCAAGGTCACCGCGCACTACGCCCGTTATCCGCAGGACGTCGAGCGGGCCCGCCGTATCGCCGACCACCTGCTCACCCACGACGTGAGGCTGCCGAACGGCTACCGGCTGACCGTCGAGGCCTTCCAGTCCCTCGGCATCCTCCTCGGCGGCGGCGAGGGCAGCCACCGCCTGCACTACCTCCTGGAGCACGCCTTCGTCCGCGCGGCTCAGGGCCCGGAGCTCTCCGACGCCTTCCAGGAAGAGGTCCAGGGCCTCCTCTCGTACGCGCCCCACCCGCTCTACGCCCTCGTCCACGAGGCGATCTACGGCCAGGACCCACGGCCCACCGCCTGGTCGGCCGAACGTGTGCGCGCCCAGTTCCCGCAGTTCGACGCGGCCAAGACGCTCGCCGGCGACGAGCCGCTGCTGTTCACCGGCGAGTCCGTCCACCCCTGGATGTTCGACTGCGATCCGGCTCTGCGTCCGCTGCGCGAGACCGCCGAGCACCTCGCCGCCCGCACCGACTGGCGGCCCCTGTACGACCCGGCCCGGCTGGCCGCCAACGAGGTTCCGGTCGCCGCCGCCGTCTACCACGACGACATGTACGTCGACACCGCCCACTCGCTGCAGACGGCCCGCGCGATCCGCGGTCTGCGCACCTGGGTGACGGACGAGTTCGAGCACGACGGCGTCCGCGCCGGCGGCCCCCGCGTCCTGGACCGGCTGCTCGCCCTCGCCCGCGACGAGGTCTGACGACGACGGCCCGGACAGCCGGTGATCGACGACATGCCTCACCTCTGAATCCGGCAGAGACATGTCCATCTCGCGCACAGACAGGTCAGCGGCACATCCCGGTCTGGAGATCGACATAACCTCCTCGATGCGTGCGCTCGCGTCAGGCCACTAGGTTCGGCAGGCCGTTAGGCTGGACGCTGATGCAAGAACAAATGATCGACCTGCGCGGCGACTGCGAGCGGTGCTTCGGACTGTGCTGTGTCGCCCTGCCCTTCGCCGCCTCCGCGGACTTCGCCCTCGACAAGCCGGCCGGCACCCCCTGCCCGAACCTCCGGGACGACCACCGGTGCGGAATCCACGCGAAACTGCGGGCCGAGGGCTTCACCGGATGCACGGTCTACGACTGCTTCGGCGCCGGCCAGAAGGTCTCGCAGATCACCTTCGGCGGCCGCGACTGGCGTACCGGCCCGCGCGCGGACGCCCACCGGATGTTCGACGTCTTCCCGGTCGTCCGTCAGCTCCACGAACTGCTCTGGTACCTCACCGAGGCACTCACCCTGCCTGCTGCTCGCCCGGTCCACGCCGACCTGCGCCGCATGCTGGAGCGGACCGAGGCGCTCACCCAGGGGACCGCCGACGAGCTCACCGCGCTGGACGTGTCCGTGCACCGGCAGGAGGTCAACGTGCTCCTGCTGCGGACCAGCGACCTGGTGCGGGCCGGCAGCAGGGGCAGGAAGAAGGGCCGCAGGAACGCCGACCTGATGGGCGCCCGCCTCAAGGGTGCCGACCTGCGCGGAGTCAGTCTCCGCGGCGCCTACCTCATCGCGGCCGACCTCACCGGCGCCGACCTGCGCGGCGCGGATCTGATCGGCGCCGACCTGCGTGACGCTGACCTCACGGACGCGGACCTGACCGGCGCGTTCTTCCTCACCCAGCCCCAGCTGAACGCGGCCCGGGGCAGTTCCGGCACCAGGCTGCCGGACTCAGTCAGCCGCCCGGTGCACTGGACAGCGGGGCTCTGAGGAGGTCGGGGCCTCGTCGGGCTCCGACGAGGGGATGGCCGTAGCGCCCCCACCTTGGTAGGCGATGTCGGCCGCGTTGCGTTCCGCGGCCTGCCGTAGAAGAGCGGGAAACGGAACGGAGTTGAGCCGCTGCGCGTAGGTCAGCGTGCCCACCATCGCGGTCACGAAGGGATGCGGCCGCGCCCGCTCGAAGGAACCGCGCACTGCTGGGTGTCCTCAGGCCCTGACCGGAATTCGCACGTCCGTCACCCGTCCCGAGGTTGGTTTCATCGCGGATCTTCGATAGGTTAGGCAAGGCTTACCTAAGGAGGCAATGGATGGGTGACAGCCAAACCTGGACGGCCGCGCCTTCCGCGGCGGAACACGCCCGGTCGGTGCTCGCCGCCTCGTGGTCCTGTGCGGTGACCGCGGAGGGCGGCCGCGAGGAGTTCGTCGGCGCGCACAGCGTGGCCGAGGACGGGCGGGTGACGCTGGACGTGCCCGAGGACAGCACCCTGCTCACGGCCGCGATCTGCGCGCCCCGCGGTGAGCCGTCCGCCGTCCTGGAGTTCGCCGACGTGGCACCCGTCCCGGTGCGCAACCGGATCCGCGCCCGGCTGTGGATCGCCGGCTGGTTCGTCCCCGGGGACGGGGAGCGACGGCTGGGGTTCAAGGCCACGCGCGTGGTGCTGCGTCGCCCGTCCGGTGCCGTGGTTGTCGACCTCGACGAGTTCGCGGCCGCCGTACCCGACCCGTTGGTCACGGCCGAGGCCCGGCTGCTGACCCACCTCGCCGACTGCCACCCCGACGCGGTCGAGCGGCTCACCCGGCTCGTCGACCCCGACAGCCTGCACGGCGCGGTCCGCGTGCAGCCTCTCGCGGTCGACCGGCACGGGCTGACACTGCGCATCGAGCGCGCCAGCGCCCACGGCGACGTACGCCTTCCCTTCCACGCGCCCGCCGACGACGTCGCTCGGCTCACCGAGCGCATGCACGTCCTGCTGACCCAGGCGAGCGCCGCGTCCTGCCCGCGCGCCCTACAGCGGCAGCGCACAGACGGCGACGGGTGACGCGAACGGCTCGCCGGCGAGCCGCAGTTCACCGCTCGCCGTGTCCACGTGGAAGACGCTGACGGTGCCGGACTTCTGGTTCGCCGCGAAGAGCAGTGTCCCGTCCGGCGAGAAGGCGATCTGGCGCGGGAAGTCACCGGCCACCGGCACCGTGTCGAGCAGCCGGAGCCGGGCGCCGTCCGCCTCCACCGCGTAACGCGTGAGGCTGTTGTGGCCGCGGTTGGCGAGGTACGCGTAGTTGCCGTTCGCGGTGACCAGGAACTGCGCCGGGTAGTTGGTGCCCGACCCCGTTCCCGTGGACTGCGCCGCCCCGACGGAGAGACGGCCGGTCTTCCGGTCGTAGGTGCAGACCGCCGCCGTGTTGTCGACCTCGTTGGCCAGGTAGGCGTACCGGCCGCCGGGGTGGAAGGTGAGGTGGCGCGGTCCGGCACCCGCCCGGGTGGACGCCCGCGAGACCTCCGTGAGTGCTCCGGTCCGCTCGTTGAGGCGGTAGCTGTAGACGGTGTCCGTGCCCAGGTCGACGGCGAGCACATGGCCGCCGTCGGGGCTGGTGAGGAACTGGTGGGCGTGCGGACCCTCCTGGCCGGGACCGGGCGCCGGACTGGAGTGCGTGACCGACTCTTTGCGCTCACCGAGCGCGCCCGAGGCGGCGATCGGATGCACGGCCACGCTGCCGGAGCCGTAGTTCGCGCTGAGCAGCCAGCGCCCGCTCGGATGCACCGACAGATGACACGGCCCCGCCCCGCCGGTGCTCCGGCTCCCCAGGATCTTGCGGTCGGACAGGCGTACGGCGGTCACCGCCCCGGCGTCCTGCTCGGCGACCGCGTACAGCGTCCGGCCGTCCGGGTGCACGGCGAGATACGACGGGTTGGGGACGCCGGTGAGCGTTCCGGTGCCTTTGATACGGCCACTTTCGGCGTCGTAGGTGGCCAGGCCGATGCCGGTGCCGCCGCCCTCGACGGAGGTGTAGGTGCCGAGACAGAGGGGTCGGCGGCCGCTCGGGGCCGTAGCGGACGGCGTTGTCGAGGGGCGGCTCGGTGAGGGACTCCCTGAGACGCTGCCGGCGGAGTCGCCGGAAGCCTCCCGGGCCGCCGGCTCCGACGAGGACCCCGGTGACGACGAGCAGCCCGCGGCCGAGGCCGCACCCAGGAGAACGCCGACGAATCGGCGCCTGCTCCAGCCGCCGTTCGCACTGCCCATCCCTGCGCACCCCGGGTGATCGTTCGTCTCGGTCCTGAACAGCCACCTTCACCCGGATCACTCACCGGGTGCAACCCGGGCACCGCCCGGCCGCTACCAGTCGCCGTCCTGCACCGGCTTGCCCGGCGTGTCTCCCAACGGTTTGACCTGGTGCGACGTGGGCTCCTGCCAGGGCTCGTGGTCGTCCCCGAGCCAGTCCCCGACCGGCTTCACGCCCTCCAGCGCGTCCGTCGGGGCGAGATCCTCGGCGTCCTGGTCGTAGTAGTCGTACCAGGGCAGCCCCGCCCGGGTGTACGAGTCGCGGTCCACGGGCGACGGCGGGGGAGTCTCGCCGGTGATGCGGCGCCACTCGGGAGGCGTCACCAGGTGCACGAAGACCCGCCCGGCCGGGGTGTCGGCCCAGTCGGACAGGGGCCGATCGTCCCGGTAGACCTCCTGGCGCATCGAGCCGCCCACACCGAGTCCCATCGCGGGAGCGCTGCGAGGTGCCGCCGCCGGGGCGGCAGGTGCCGCCATCGCCATGGGCATGGAGGCACCGTAGGTCATGGCAGGCCCGCTCACCGACCGCAGCCGTCGCTGTGCCTCCCGCCACTCGGCCAGCCGCTCCTCTACCAGCGGGAACGACTGCAGTTGTACGCCGCCCCAGACCTCCTCGCCCGTGACCTGCCCCTCGACGGTCGCGCCCAGCCCCAGCGGCACCGCCACGAACTGGCGGACCGTGCCCTTCCCGGAGTTGATGCCATCCAGCCACGGCTGCCGGGGCAGGACCACGTAGTTCTGCGGGTCACGGGCGAGCCGGTCGCTCCAGGGCTTCCCGGAGACCGCGCACACCTTGCCCACTGCGACCTGGAGGGCGGCCGGCTCGGTGGTGCCTCCGAAGCTCAGCCACATCGCCTCCCGCAGATACACCGGCAGCATCACCCCGCCCCGGGCCCGCCACTGCTCCGGCACGGTGTCCGGGTAGTCGGAGATCCGGCGCACCGGGAACTCGCCGAGCCCCGGCGGCAGCGGATGCGTGCCCGACTCGGGCAGCCGCAGGGTGCGGACGAAGCGCACCGCCGCACCGCCCGGCAGTCGCAGTGTGTTCCCGTCGATCCGCACGCTCGTGTCGGTCATCGGCCGCCCCCTTGATCGCTGTGCGCCTGCCTCACCTTGGCCGTGCGCCTGCCTCACCCAGAACGACGGGCGAGCGCCGACCGGTTCCTGCGCCACTGTTCCTGGAGCCGGGTCAGATGCGGCATCCGCTCGCGCTGCTCGCGGGCGGCCCGGTCCAGTTCCTCCAGGAGACGGCGCGAGCGGTGCTCGGTGTCCAGCTCGTCGAGTATGCGGTTGACCTCGGTGAGGACCGCGCCGTGCAGCTGCCAGTGCCGGGAGTCGCGCTGGATCTCCTCCAGCAGCAGCTGGGCCAGTTTGTCCCGGGTCGCCGTGGCCTGGCGCAGCTCGGCGGTGAGCCGGGCCTCCGCCGACTCGGCGCTCTCACTGACATGGGTGGTGACCAGGACGGCGAAGCTGACCACGGCGTCGCCGATCTCGGACAGCAGCCGCTCCACCGCGCGCCCGGTCTCGGGCCCGAACAGGGGCTCGGGAGCCTGTCCCTCGTCGATCAGATCAGGTTCCTCCGCGAAGGGGTCGCGCTCCTTCGCGAGGTCGGTGAGGGTACGGGCGAGGACCCGCAGCACGACCGTGCAGATCTCCAGGGTGTCCAGGCCGGTGCGCAGCACCACCCGGTGCAGCAGGCCCTCCTTCACCCTCGGGTTGAGCTTGAGGCTGTCCTCGGCCTGCTTGAGGGCCGCGTCCACCTCGACGATGTCGTGGTCGAGCTCGCGCGCCTCGTACAGCCGGGCCGTCGCGAGCTCCACGGGCGTACGGCCCACCGCTTCCTCGCCCATCCGCAGCATCAGCTTCCGCACCCGGCGGGCCAGCCCCTCGATCGACTCGCCCGCCTCGTCCACCCACACCGGAGGGGCGAGCAGCAGATTGCAGGCGAGGCCCACGACCGCGCCGATCAGCGTCTCCACGACCCGCGCCCAGGCCGTGTCCCCGACGGTCGTCACCCCGAGCACCAGCATCGCGCTGATCGCCACCTCGGGCACGAACTCCTCGACCCGCACCAGTCGCCCGACCACCAGCGACGCAACGATCAGCAGGGCCAGGCTCCACCAGGTCAGACCGACCAGCAGGCTGAAGGCGATGGCGACGAGAACGCCGGTCACGACCGAGTTCACCCGGCGGATGCCGGTGGTGAGCGTGGAGTAGAGAGTCACCTGCACGACCAGCAGCGCGGTCAGGGGTGCGGTGAGCGGCGCCGCCTCGGGGCTGAGCCGCAGCGCGATGACGTACGCGACGGTCGCCGCGGTCGCCGACCGCAGCGTCTGCACGACCACGGGGTCCCGGCGCAGCCTCACAGACCGGACCAGGGGCGCCGTCCATCCACGTACATCTCGCATGCTCAGGTCTGTTCCCGTTCCACAGAAGCGTCCACACATCCCTACATCCCTACATCCCTACATCCCTTGCGGACGATACCGGTCCGCAAGGCTGCCCAGATTGTTGGCCCAGGCCGGTCGGCGGCAAGGGGCGGCAGCAGTGACAGCGGACACCACGCCCCTTCGCGCGGGGATCGTGCCGGCGGTAGGCCAGGAACTCGCCAAATCGGGTGCGGGCGGCGTCGTCGGCGGGTGATCATCCAGTGAGTCGTGGATGAGGAGGCGCCGGTGAGTCCGGTCGGGTCGGCGCGAGCGCGGGCGGCGTTGAGTCATGTGGCGGCCGTGTCGGCGGGGCCGGCCGTCGCCCCGGACGTGCGCATCACGCTGAACTTCCACCCGGACCGCCTGGCACGCGGCCTGCCCCTGCTGGAGGCGCTCGCCCAGGACGGCGTCTACCACTCGCAGTTCGTCACCGGCACGAGCAACGGCGGGCTGACCGCCCACCCCGGCGGCGACCGCCTGCGCTGGGAGAGCCGGATCTTCGGCGGCGCCTACGACGACGCCGCCCCGCACGACCGGCCCGTGTACGGCGCGTTGAACTTCCGTCGTCAAGTGGTGGGCGCGGCCCCGCGGTTCGGCTCTTCGCACTTCCGGCTGACCGGCGAGCCCCTCGCCCGCGCCACCTTCTGCTATCCCGACAGCGCCGCCGAGCCGGTCCACTTCGGTGTCGCGGCCGGTATGTCCCTGATCGCCCTCGCGGAGGCCGACGACCAGGACGCCCTCGACGACTACATCGAGGCCCACGTGCACGGTGGGGTCGACCTGGCCCGCCATGTGGAGGCGCTCGTCCTGGACGCGAGCTACCGGGACACCCCCGTCGAAGCGGCGGCACACCTGCTGCCCGTCCCCGTCGAGTGGCACCCCGGCTACCGGATCGGCGTCGCGGAACTGCACCGCCACGCCGACTACCGCGGACAGCAGTACGCCGACCTGGGCGCGAGCATCGCCGAGGACGGACTGGTCGACCCGCGGATCATCGGCGACGCCGCCCGCACGGGCCGGTACGAACTCCAGGACCTCAAGAAGGTGTGGCACACCCTGGCCCGCTTCGGGGCCCCGGAAGGCGCGGGCACCGCTTGTCCGGGGGGCCGGACACCGGTCGTCAGTAAGCCCGTCGCGTAGGCCCGCGCGACCAGTTCCGTACGGTTCGCGGCACCCCACCCCACCGCGCCGACAGCCGCCGCAGGTGGTAGTTGACCCCGTCCACCGTCAGCCCTGTCTCCCGGGCGGCGTGGGCCATGGTGGCGCCTCCCGCGAGCAGCGCCAGGATGCGGCCCTCGACCGGCGCGACCCGGACGGGCTCGGCGGGGGAGTGCTCGCGCTCGCCTCCCACCCGGAGCATCACCAGCAGCGAGGGCGTCTCCTCGGCCGAGTCGCTCACCGGGTCCGCCGTCAGCTCCCCGAACCGCTCCGCGCCTCCCGGTGCCCGCCAGCACACCGACACCTGGTAGCGCGACCGGTTGCGCAGCCGCAGTGCCGCCGCGATCCGCTCGACCTGGGTGGTCTCCTGCGGCCGGAACAACTCCAGCACGTCCCTGCCCCGCAGCCGTCCCGGCGTCGTACCGCACTCGGTCGCCATCGCCGGATTGGCCGGCAGGACGGCGCCGTACACATCGCACACCGCGACCCGCACCGAGACCCGGTCGAAGAGCATCAGGGCACGGTTGCGCCAGACCACCGCCTCGGGGCGGGACCAGTCCACCAGGTGGGCGTGCCTGCATCGGTTCCGATCCTGGTGGTGGTCTTGGCAGTGTTCTGCTTCTCCTTGCCGGAGACGAACGCCTTGCGGCCGGCTCGGCCGGCCTGGGGGCGGCGAACCTGGGTCTCGGTGTCGTCGATGCGCAGTTCGACGCCTTCGGCCTGGGCATGGGCGAAGAGGTCGGCCAGGGTGCGCAGCCGGAGGCTGGGCGCCGGTCGGGAACGGCGAAGCCCCGAGCGGCGAGCAACGGGCGGATCTCTGGGATGGCGGGTGAAGTTGGGCCGAGTCACGCCGTACAGCTCGGCCAGTGCCGCGTGCGGTAGCTGCAGGCGCAGATGGACCAGGGTGACCAGGACCGGTCGGTGAAGACCAGCTTGTGGTTCGGCCCAGCTCCGGCGGCCCGTTGCGCTCGCCGCCACGTCGCTTGCACAGCGTCGGCTCACACCGTGCCAGCCAGCGATCGGTCAACTCCTCGATCAAAATGCTGGGACGTGCACGATCAAGGCCGCAGAAGGCAGGATGGGACAAGGGCGCACGGCTCGGTAATCGTCACAACATCACCAATCCGTGCGGTCCATCTCACGTCACGATTCGCTGGCCGCCCGCGCGGCGTAGGACTTGGCGACCAGCTCCTCCACGAGCGCGCTCTTCGCTGCCGAGTAGGCTGCCCTGCCCTCGCTGTCGGCAGGAAACCGCTGCGCCAGGGCCACCTTTAACCCGCTGTAGCGCCGGACTGCATCGGGCCGCTGACGCAGGTAATCACGGAGTAGGACGTGATCAAGGTGGGGCTTTGAGCCTGCGACCACGCCGTAGAGATGATGCGCGGGAACCGCAGGCGGGGCTTGGAAAGCTTCCCGTCCCGGAATCCCCAGATCGCCTTCGTGCCGATAGCCCTGCCCGGTGAGTCGGGAAATCAACTCGGGTATGACGGCCTCCTCGGACACCACGATGTCGAGGTCGATGATTGGTTTCGCGGCGCACCCGGGAACAGCCGTACTGCCGACATGCTCGATGGACACAGCAAGATCCGCGACGTGAGGTGCCAGCAGCTGCCGCAGGTCCTCGAACCGCTCGGGCCATCGGGAGTCGTAGTCACTGACCACGATCATGCGAGTCATGTCAGCAGTCTGCAGGACCGCCAGGGACCATCGAATCCCTCGAAGAGGATCAACGCCGCCTGGAGATAGGCCTTGAGCGTCGGATCCGTGACTCCTCCAAGAGCTTGATCGCCTGACCGGCGTCCCGCTCGATCTTCATGTCCTGCCGGAGCGACTGCGTCTGCGACTCCATATGCTTCAGCGCCAGATCCGCCCGCCGGTGAAACCTGGTGCCGATGACCGTCATCACGAGACCCGCCACGCTCGCGGTGACGGAGGCGTACCGGTCCCCGGCACTCTCGGCCTTGAAGATCGCCATGCCGACGCCGGAGATCAGCACCAGGCCGCCCAGAACCGAGCAGATCAGGCTGACGCTGAAACTCCGGCGAACTGCGCTCCGCCGAGGCGGTCTGGGTGGTGCGGAGGCGGCCCGCCTTCAGTGCCGTCCCCGAAGGCGGCTTCGTGCAGCACCGCATCGCCGCCGACGCCGACAGGTCTGGGGACTTCTGCGGGCAGGCGCCCGTGTGTATGTGTGCGGAGACGGATCACGCATGGCTCCCGGCGTGCGGGACGCGTTCCGTACCCTGTTTCGGGAGCGCACCCCGGACGCCGACGACACGGCCGCCGAGCGGTGGCTGGACGGGCTGGTGCGGGACGGGCGTTACGTCGAGGACGTGTACGCCGCGGGGTGACGGAAGGGGCGGGACCTTGGTGGACTCCTGGGAATGGGCTCGACGGGTGCTGGAAGGCGCGGGCCTCGACCCCGACCGGCTCGCCGGGGTACGACCGCTGAGCGGAGGCACCTACAACACCGTAGAGGAGCTCCGTCTCACCGACGGCACCCGTTACGTCCTCAAGGTGCCGCCCGCGTCCACCGTCCCCGGCCTGCGCTACGAACGTGAACTGCTGGTCTCCGAGGCGGAGTTCTACCGCGCGGCCGCCGTGGCCGACGTCACGGCGCCGCATGTCGTGGCCGTCGGCGACGACACCGCCGTACCGCATCTGCTGATGACGGCGTGTCCCGGCGAGCCCTGGGACGGGTCGGTCACCGAAGCCGAACGGCCGCCGTTGCGCAGGGAGTTGGGCCGCCAGGTGGCCCGACTGCACACAGTGACCGGGCCGGGCTTCGGCTATCCCTCCGGCGCCCTCGGCCCGCTCGCCCCCGACTGGCGGACCGCCTTCACGGCCATGATCGAGGCCATCCTGGACGACGCCCTGGACTACGGGGCCAGGCTGCCCCGATCCGTCGACCAGGTGGCGGGCACCCTCCAGGCCGGCTTCCCAGCACTCGACGAGATCACCGTCCCCGCACTGGTCCACTTCGACCTGTGGGACGGAAACATCCTCCTGGACCGCCCGACGGACGGAGAACTCCGCATCGGCGGACTCATTGACGGGGAGCGGATGTTCTGGGGCGACCCCCTCGCCGACTTCGTCTCCCTGGCGCTGCTCGGGGACATCAAGAACGACGAGGCGTTCCTCGCGGGTTACCAGGAGGCGGGCGGCCGGGTCGAGTTCGATGTCCCGGCCCGCCTGCGACTGGCCCTCTACCGCGCCTATCTCTACCTGATCATGCTCACCGAGACGGTCCCGCGGGCGGTCGACAGTGACAAGGAACGCTGGGTCCAGGCGGTGGTGGCCCCCGAACTCGTCGCCGCCCTGGACGAGATCGAGGCTCTCGCTCGGGTCGCCGGAGCCTGAACTCCCTTGAACGGACGCACAGTACGCGACCTGAGACGCGCGGCTCGCTCAGCAACGTCGTCGCCGACCTGGTGGCCGACGGCCTGGTGGAGGAAGCCGGGAGCGTCGACTCCGACGGCGGACGCCCCCGCACCCTGCTGCGGGTGGCGCCCGGCAGCGGCCACCTGATCGGCGTCGACGTCGGCGAGACCCGGGTGCGCATCGGGCTGTTCGACCTGACCCTCACCGACCTCGCCCGCGCCGAACGTCCGTTGACCCAGCGGTACTACGACGTCGAGGTCATCGTCGGACACCTCCGCGACGGCGTCGCCGAGGTGCTCGCCACCGCCGGGACCGACCCCGGGCTGCTGCTCGGCGTCGGTATCGCCGTGCCCGGCATCGTGGCGCACACCCCGGAGAACGGCGCTGTCGTGCACGGCCAGACCATCGGCTGGGACGCCGTCCCGCTGGAGGAACTGCTGCGCACCGGCTCCACGCTCCCCGTAACCGTCCGGTACTCCATCGACAACGGCGCCAAGGCCCTCGGTCAGGCCGAGATGTGGTGCGGTGGCGGACGCGGCGCGCGCAGCGCAGTCGTGGTCCTCTTCGGCTCCGGCGTCGGCGCCTGTCTGGTCAAGCCCGAGATGGAGCACGGCCGGGCGGTGGAATGGGGCATCTGACCGTACGGGTCGGGGGGCGCCGCTGCCGCTGCGGTGCCGTCGGCTGCCTGGAGGCCTACGTGGGCGCCGAGTCGCTGCTGGAACGCCGGCGAGAGGAGGGCGGCCGTCCGCCCGGGGGCGCCGACGAGGAGACCGCGCTGGCCGCCATGCTCGCCGCCGCCCACCCGGCCGACGGCACCCCGGCCGACCCGATGGCGTCGGCTGTCCTGGAGGAGACCGCCGAGTACCTGGGCGCGGCGCGGGCCTGTCCGACCTGATCGACCTCTTCCAGCCCGAGCGGATCATCGTCGGCGGGCAGCAACCGGGCTCCAGCTGGGCGCCCGGTTCCTGCCCGCCGTACGACCTCATGCGACGGCGTACGCACTCCGGTACCCGGCCGGGAAGGCCACCGTCGAGCTCGGCGGTCTCGGCCCCGACGCCGTCACCGTCGGGGCCGGCCGCCCTCCCGCTCGCCGACTTCTTAGCTCGCGGCGGCCGACGCCTTGAAACCACTCCCGAAGGTCCCGCTCCGGCCTGGCGGACCGCCCTGGCGGAGTGCGCCCCGTACTGACGTTTCGCCGACCTGCGCCAAGGTACTCGCGCTCCCGCCGAGAAAAAGGGAGGACGCCGTGGACCACCGACTCGAAGGACCCGGCGAGAACGGTGACCCCGTCCCGCGGGATCTGCCGGACCAGCAGGCAGGCGAGGGCGAGGACCCCTGGGAGCTCGACAACGGGCCGGGAGGCCCGGGGGAGGACACGCCCGGCTCCGACGAGCCCGAGGACGTTCCCGACACCGACGAGGCGGGGACGAGCAGGCAGGGAGCACCGCGATCGGACACCGTGCACCCCGAGCACCCCGGAGCCGAGGAGTCCTCCGGCTGACCCGCGGGCGGGCCTCAGCCGACCTTGCGGCCCTTCATCGGCTCCGTCGGCGCCCCCGCGCCCTGCCGCATCCCGTGCAGGAACTCCTCAAGCACCTCGGTCGCCGTGTGCTCCGGGTGCCAGCCGAGTTCCGTACGCGCGCGCGTGCAGTCCATCAGGGGCAGCCGCAGGACCGCGTCGAACAGGTGTGGGGACGCGGGCAGCAGATGCAGGCCCCACGCGGCCGCGATCGCCGAACGGGCCGCCGTACGCGGCAGCCGCACCGGACGGGCGTCGAGCATCCCGGCCAGCAGCTCAGCGTCGACCGCCGGCTCGCCCGCCAGGTTGAAGGCGCCCTGGACGTCCGAGCGCACCGCCAGCGCATAGGCCTGGGCGGCGTCGTCGGTGTGCAGGGCCTGGACGCGCAGTCCGGGAATGTCGGGCAGGAGAGGCAGCAGCTCGGGCCGGGCCAGCTGACCGGGCAGGAAACGGCCGCCGAAGATTCGGCGCTGCTCACTCGCCGACTCCCGCTTGAAGAGGAACGCCGGACGCATCCGTACGACCCGGACGGTCGGGTGGTCGCGCTCGAAGGTGTCCAGGGCGCGCTCCAGATACGCCTTCTCCCGGCAGTACGCGGCGTCCGGCCAGCCGTGTGTCGGCCACGACTCGTCCACCGCGTGTTCCTTCGGACCCGGAGAGTAGGCGCCCACCGACGACGCGTGCACCAGCGCCGGTACCTTGGCCGCCGCGACCGCCTCGAACACCTTGATCGACCCGAGGACGTTGGTGCGCCAGGTCGCCGCCGGGTCGTGCGTCGGCTGGAACGCCCACGCCAGATGCACCACCGCGTCGGCGCCCGCGAACTCCTCGACGAGATCGGTCTGTTCCGATGCCAGGTCGACCGCGGACCACTCCGTCTTGGCGGGCGACCAGTCCGGGATCCGCCGGGCCAGGCCCCGTACGGAGCCGACCTCCGGATCCTCCGAGAGAAGGCGCACCACGCTGGTTCCCACGTTGCCGGTGGCGCCCGTGACCACGATTTTGCTGCCGGTTGAAGTGCTCACCTTCGGCTCCTTCGGGCCGCTGGGGCGGGGAACCGCCCGAGTACCCGTCCCTCCGCGATACACGCGGTGCACGGCCCGCTCTCCGGCCACGAGATGATCACCCCATGAGCGAGATCATCCTGATGTCCGACGCCCGTGTCGCCGCCGTGCCGGTGGCGGAGAACGGGGAACCCCTCGTGGACGTCCGCGGACACCTCCACGTCGACGACCGCAAGCACGAGGACTCCCTCGGGGCCGAGGTCCATCTGCGCCGGGGCGTCCTCGACCGGCTGCTCGCGGCCGAGGCACTGCTGCCCGACGGCCTGCGCCTGCTCTTCGTCGAGGGATACCGTCCGCCGGCCCTCCAGCGGCACTACTTCGAGAAGTACGCCGACGAGCTGCGCGCCGCCCACCCGGACTGGTCCGCCGACCGGATCCGCACGGCCGCCAGCCGCTACGTCTCCCCGCCCGAGATAGCCCCGCACAGCGCCGGCGCGGCCGTCGACCTCACCCTCGTGGACGCCGACGCCCGCGAACTCGACCTGGGCACGGCCATGAACGCCAGCCCGGAGGAGAGCGACGGCGCCTGCTACACGGGCGCCGGCAACATCACCGAGGAGGCCAAGGCCAACCGGGCCGTGCTGGGTGAGGCGCTGAGCGCGGCGGGCCTGGTCAACTACCCGACCGAGTGGTGGCACTGGTCGTACGGTGACCGCTACTGGGCGCTGGAGACCGGCGCGCCCGCCGCACTGTACGGACCCAGGGAACTCGTCAGGGCCCGGTGACGCCGGTTCAGGCGAACGCGTTCACGCCCGTGAGCTCCGCCGACAGTGTCCACAGCCGGGCCGCCTGCTCCGGGTCGGTCGCCCAGGCCCTGACGCCGCTGCTCTCGTCGCCGTCGACGGCGGGCTCGGCGATGTCGCAGTCCTCCAGATAGACCCCGCCCATCCCGGCCAGCTGGGGCGAGGTCGCCGCCCACACCTGGGTGGCCGCACCCTGCTCCGGGCTCTTGAAACCCGATGGGTTGAGCACGTTGCCCTGCTCGTCGATCCAGCCGCGCTCCACCATCTCCGCCTTGGGAAGGTGGCGCTGCAGCGGGGTGAGGATGCCGCCCGGGTGCAGCGAGAAGGCCCGCACACCGCGGTCGGCGCCGAGCTTGTCGAGGTGTACGGCGAACAGGACGTTCGCCGTCTTCGCCTGGCCGTACGCCTGCCACTTGTCGTAGCCGGTCCGCCAGTGGACGTCGTCCCAGCGCATGCCGGAGAAGTGGTGGGCGCGCGAGGACACCGACACCACCCGGGTGCCGCCGGGCTCGATGGCCGGCCACAGCCGGTTGACCAGGGCGAAGTGACCGAGGTGGTTGGTCGCGAACTGCGCCTCCCAGCCGGGCCCGACCCGGGTCTCGGGGCAGGCCATGATCCCGGCGTTGTCGATGACGAGGTCGACCGTGCGGCCGGAGGCGAGGAAGCGCTCGGCGAAGGCGCGCACGCTGTCCAGGTCGCCGAGGTCGAGCGTGTCCAGTTCGACACCGGCGAGACCGGCCAGGGCCTCCTTCGCGGTGTCGGGACGCCGGGCGGGGACGACGACCCGGGCGCCGGCCCTGGTGAGTGCCTTGGTGGTCTCCAGGCCGAGCCCGGAGTAGCCGCCGGTGACGATCGCGAGCTTGCCGGACAGGTCGACCCCCGTGAGGACGTCGTCGGCGGTGCTGTGGGCGCCGAACCCCGAACCGATCTTGTGCTGTGCAGTGCTCATGACGGGAACGCTACGAATTGGAGTGCTCTCGAAGTCAAGCCGCGCCTGAAGACCGGAACCCCCGGAGCATGAGGAAGCCCCGACCGGACGGGGGAATCACGGTCGGGGCGGTCGAGTGGTGGGTATCCACACACCCACAGTTCGTTCAACGGCCAACCACCCTGTGGTGTTCCACCGTTTGGGCCGGTTTCGGGTGAGCTGGGTCACCCCGACCGACCGGTCGGAACGGTCTCGCTCCACAGGTTCTCGGCCTGGAGCAACAGGGTTCCCAGGACCGTCGTGCCGTCGGCTCCCTGCCCCGCGTGCTCCCGCAGCCCGTCCTGGAGCTGCTCGCGCAGCTCCCGCATCGCCGTCTCGGTCCGGTGGTCCGGGTGCCGGTCTCCGCCGGACGCCCGCAGCCGGTCGCTCTCCGCGTGGCAGGCGTCGCCGATCAGCTCCAGGAGCCGGGCGTACGAGTCCAGCACCGGTCCGGTGGGCGCGGCCGGGGCGCGGTCCTCGTCGGCCGCGACTGCCAGGGCCCGGGTGAGTGCGCGGATGTGCCCGGTGACGCGGCTCCAGCGCTCGTCGTCCCGTTCCGGCGGCGTCGGTGCGGGAGGCCGCCGTACGGCATGCAGAGGGGCGGCGGTCAGCCGCAGGCTCTCCCGGCTCCACCCGCGGGCCGAGCGCAGCGCCTCCAGCCGGTCCTCCAGCCGGGACGAGGCATGTGACCAGCCCTGCGTGTCCCACTCGCCGTCCCGCAGGTCACCGGCCACGGAGTGCAGGACGTCACCCGTCTCCCGGGCCAGCGCCGCGAGGTTCTCCCGGACGTCCCGCAGATGGATCGGCGGCAGCACGAAGGCGTTCACGGCGAGACCGATGACGGCGCCGAGCGCGGCCTGTCCCACCCGGTGACCGACGGAGGACGGGCCAGCGGCGCCCGTCGCCAGCGTGAACAGCGCTGTGGTGGCGCCGTAGATGCCCTGGTCGCCGAAGCGCGGCCAGTTCGCAAGCAACATGAGCAGCGGTACCGACAGCGCCACCGCGCCCAGGGTGTTCCCGGTGACGGCCAGCGCCATCGACGCGAGCAGTGCCCCGGCGCAGATCGCCGTGAACTGCCGGGCGGCCTGCATCAGGGAGCTGTACACGGTGGCCTGCACCAGCACCACCGCGACCCAGGGCGCCATCAGGGCCATCGGATCGCCCATCCACACGCCCGCCACGAGCCAGGCGAGGATCGCGGCCGCCGAGGCCTTGAGCGACTGCACGAGCAGATCACGTTCCCGCCCGGGCCCACGCCAGGCGGCCCGGGCGGCCCGGCCGACGGCCCGGGCTTCGTGCCGCAGGGCATGCGTCGGCCGAGACCGTGGCCGTACGCCTTCCGTCACACGAGTCATCCCGCGGTCCCGGTACGTCACGCCAGGGGACTGTCCGCCAGGGATGCCAACAGCTGGGCCGGATCGGCGTAGATCGCGTGCGCGCCCGCCTCCTCCAGGTCGGTGCGGGGGATGCCGCCGCACAGGACACCGACGCAGCGGACGCCGGCGCGGGTGCCGGCCCGCATGTCCCAGACGGTGTCGCCGACGAAGACCGCGCGCTCGGCGGGCACCCCGGCCAGCTCCAGGGCGTGCTCGACGGGCTCGGGGGCGGGCTTGCCCTCCTCGACGTCGTCGGCGCTCGCGGTGGCCACGATCGCGTCGTCCGCGGCGATCGCCCGGCGCAGCGCGGACAGTTCCGCGCCGCCCGCCGAGGTGGCGAGGACCACCCGCCAGCCGTCGTGGTCGAGCCGCCGCAGCAGCCGCCCGGCGTCCTGGAACGCGGGCAGCCGGTCGAAGTACTGCCCGTACAGGGCCTTGTGGGCGGCGCTCAGCTCGGCGTCCCGGTCCTTGTCGCGGTCCTCGCCGAGGAGATGGGCGACGAGGTCGTCGGAGCCGAGCCCGACGGCCCGGTGGACGGCGTGCATCGGCACCCGGTGCCCGGCCTGCCGCAGCGCCTCCCACCAGGTCGTCACATGCAGATGGTTGGTGTCCACCAGAGTGCCGTCGACGTCGAACACCGCCGCCCGTTCCATGAACCGCCCCTTTCCTGTCGTGCCGTCCCGGGTACCACGTCAGACGCCCGCCACTCGGGACGGCACCCGGCCCTCCCGGGACCACGCCAGCAGCTCATCCAGACCCCACGTGGTCACGATCCGCTCGGCCGGCACCCCGCACTCCTGCGCCCGGGCGCACCCGAGGACCTGCCAGTCGAGCTGACCGGGCGCGTGCGCGTCGGTGTCGACGGAGAACAGCACGCCCGCCGCCACGGCCTTGCGCAGCAGTCGGCGCGGCGGGTCCAGCCGCTCGGGACGGCTGTTGATCTCCACGGCCGTGTCCGACTCGGCACACGCGGCGAACACCTCGTCCGCGTCGAACTCCGACTCGGGCCGCCCCCGCCCGGTCACCAGGCGTCCCGTGCAGTGCCCGAGGACGTTGGCGTGCGGATCGCGTACGGCGGCCACCATGCGCCGGGTCATCGAGCGGGCGTCCATGCGGAGCTTGGAGTGCACGGACACCACCACGACGTCCAAGCGCTCCAGGAGTTCCGGCTCCTGGTCGAGGGAGCCGTCGTCGAGGATGTCGCACTCGATGCCGGTGAGCAGGCGGAAGGGCGCCCAGGTCTCGTTGAGCTCCGCCACCACGTCCAGCTGCCGCCGCAGCCGTTCCGGGGACAGGCCCCGGGCGACCGTCAGACGGGGCGAGTGGTCGGTCAGCGCCGCCCACTCGTGGCCGAGCGCCGCCGCGGTCCGGCCCATCTCCTCGATCGGGCTGCCGCCGTCCGACCAGTCGGAGTGCAGATGACAGTCGCCCCGCAGCAGCGCCCGCAGCTTCTCGCCGCCCCGGGCCCGCGGCGCGGCAGGCTCGCCCTCCAGCTTCTCCAGATAGCCGGGCACCCCTCCGGCCAGCGCCTCGCGTACCACTTGGGCCGTCTTCGGGCCGATGCCCTTCAGCGACTCCAACGAGCCCGACTCCGCCCGCTCGCGCACCTCGTCCGCGGGGAGCCCGGTCAGCACCCGGGCCGCCGTACGGAAGGCACGGACGCGGTACGTCGGTGCCAGGGACCGCTCCAGCAGGAAGGCGATCCGCTCCAGGGCTTCGACGGGATCCATCGCCACCTCCTCCTCCAGAGTTCCCCAGGCTCCCGGGGGCCGCACGACGGGGGAGCGGTATGTCCGGGTACACGGTCGGGTACGGCGTTCACCCGCCGGACGTCCCTCAGAGCCGGATGTCCCACAGATGTCCGTCGGGCACGTCGCCGGGGGAGGCCGAGATGCCCGCCCCCACCGCACCCCGCAGCAAGGCGGCCGTGATCACCGGCGCGTCCTGGAGCGACGCCGACGGCAAGCTCCGGATGGGCCCGCGGACGGGCTCGCGTCCCCGGGCGACGAGTGGCGGGGCCTTGAGCAGCCAAGCACGAGCACGAGCGGGAGGCCGCCCGTGCACTGCCCGCGCGCCGCGAGCGGGTCGCCGAGGACCTCACGGACCGGGGACCGAGCCGCACCCGAGTCACGGCCTGCGCGGTGCGCCTGCTCGACCTCGGCTTCCTGCGGATCGGCAGCGACCGCCACACCCGCGAGATGCCGAGACGGTCAGCGCCCTCGTCGACGACGCCCTGGCCGTCGTACGAGCGCCCAAGCGCCGCAGGCACGGCGGGGACCGGCTGTTCGAGTGCCTGGCACGATCTGCACGGCGGCGACCTGAACGAGGCGCTGCGCAGGCTGTCCGGCACCCGACATCGTGTGCCGGGCCTCGTAGACCGATCCGCGGGTCTTCGGGTTGTTCGAGCAGGGGGAGACCGTCGCCCCGTGCTCACCCAGCTGGGCGAACACGGGGACTTCCGGTGTCCCGGCGCCGGTGGCGCACGCCTCTCGCTCCCGCGGGATGCGCTCTACGCTCTATCCATGACCGAAATCGCGAGCCCTTACATGGCCAACCCACGGATCTTGGTGCTCGGGGTCCAGCCGGGCACGCCGCCGTTCCGGATCGTGGAGATCGACGGTGAGGTGGTCGGTGAGGCGAAGACCGTCACCGACGTCCTGGAGGCGGCCGCCGCCTTCGGCATCACGGTCCACGACCTGGACGACCCGGACGTGGTCCGCTGGGTGGGCGGCGACAAGTTCACCTGGCACCGGCACTGAGCCGCCCGCACCCGGGGACTTCGACCCACCGGCTCAGCCGACCGTCCACTTCTGGTTGGCGCCGCCCGTGCAGGTCCACAGCTGGAGCCGGGTGCCGTTGGCCGAGCTGTTGCCGGTCACGTCGAGGCACTTGTCGGCCTGCGGGTTGACGATGTCCCGCGCACCCGTGACGGCCCACCGCTGGGCAGCACTGCCGTTGCAGTCGTAGAGCTGGACGGCCGTACCGTCCGCGGTACCACCGCCCGTCACGTCCAGGCACTTGCCGAGCGCGCGGATCGTGCCGTCCGCGCCGACGGTCCACTGCTGGGCCGCGGAGCCGTTGCAGTCGTAGAGCTGTACGGCCGTCCCGTTCGCGGGGTTCGCCCCGGCGACGTCCACGCACTTGCCGGCCAGGCCCCGGATCGCCGCCCCCGTCGCCGAGTCACCGGTGGTCACCGACACGCTGTCCACCACGAGTTGCTGCGGGAAGGCGGTGGAGCCGTCCGGGTCGCCGGGCCAGTAGCCGCCGACCGCGAGGTTGAGGATCAGGAAGAACGGCTTGTTGAACACCCAGGTCCTTCCGCCCAGGTCGGCCGGGGTGCGCCGCTGGTAGACGTTCCCGTCCACGGACCAGGTGATCGAGTCGGGAGCCCAGTCGACGGCGAAGGTGTGGAACGCGTCCGCGAAGGCCTGGCCGTTCGGCAGGGAGTAACCGGCACCGATACTGCCCGTGCCGGAGTAGCCGGGGCCGTGGATCGTGCCGTGCACGGTGGAGGGCTCGAAGCCGACGTTCTCCATGACGTCGATCTCGCCCGAGTCCGGCCAGTTGACCGGGGTGCCGAGCATCCAGAACGCCGGCCACATGCCCTGCCCGCGCGGGATCTTCATCCGGGCCTCGACGTGCCCGTACTGCGCGGTGAACTTTCCGGAGGTGTTCAGCCGGGCCGACGTGTACTGGCAGGTGCCGTACCAGCACTGGTAGTTCGCGGGGTTCTCGCGCCGGGCCGTGATCACGAGATGGCCCTGACCGTCGAGGGCGGCGTTCTTGTTGCCCGACGTGTAGTACTGCCGCTCGTGGTTGTTGACGTTGTCGCCGGTCTCGATCTGCCACTTGGAGGCGTCGACCGCGGCCCCGGCGGGCCCGTCGAAGGAGTCCGAGAAGGTCACCGCGGCGGCGATCGCGGGCGGATCGGCGTGTGCGGTGCCGGAGGCGAGGAGGACGGAGGACAGGGCTGCGAGGAGGCATCTGCGCAGTAGGCGTGAGGCGGCCACGGCTCTTCCTTCGAGGTGGGGGGTGAAGGTGTCGCCTCTTGATTTAAGGAGTGAGCGAAGGGGTCGTCAATACTTTGGTACAGACCTGAAGTTGAGCGAAGTCCCGAGTCCTTACGACTTCTTGGCCGGCTTGGCGGCCGGCTTCTTGTGCACCGCCCGGCTCAGCCGCCTTCCCAGCAGCAGATAGCCGATCAGGGCGCCGGTCGTGTTGAGGATGACGTCGTCGATGTCGAAGGCCCGCCCCTCCACCAGCGCTCCCTGTGCGAACTCGACCAGCAGCATCACCACTGCCGTCAGCAGCAGGATTCGCAGCAGCCCACGGGTCCTGGGGGCCAGGATCGGCACCAGGATGCCGAACGGCACCCCCAGCAGGATGTTCCCGCCGATCTGCTTGAAGGCGTCCCGCATCTCGGGCTGGTCCAGATAGGCCTTGAGGGAGCTGCCGGGTTGCAGGTTGGTATGGGTCAGTTCCACCGACGCGGGCGAGGGCTCCAGGGTCAGCCGGGCCAGGACGACGGCGAACGCCACCATGAACGCGAACGCGAACACCATCGCCACGAAACGGACGACGAGGGAGAGCGGACTGCGCCGGGGGCGGGCGGGTTTCGCCGCGCGCTCGGCCTTGGCGGTGCCGGTGTCTGACCCCGCTCGCGAACGTGAGGGCGCCCAGGCCATTAGGTTCTCCACTCTTCAACTTCCCAGTGTCGTAAGGCGATTACCCCTCAACGGCCCGGCAATGCCGCCGCGTCCCAACCAGCCCCCGGTTTCCCTTCGTACGGTCGGGGCACTCCGGGCTGAGAACCGCGCGCGTCGCCACCGCACGCCCCCGGAACGGTGTTTGGATGGCGCGCGACGGACACGACCGACGGCCGAAACCGCGAGGAGGTGGCGCATGAACCCGCGTCCGACCCTCCTCACCGCGGCCGAACTCCTCGCCTGGTGGGCCGCGCTCGCCCTGCTCTGGCTCGTGCTCATCAGCACCGTGGACACCCTGGAGCTCGCGGTCGGCGCGGCCGTCGCCGGCCTCGGCGCCCTAGCCGCCCGTGCCGCCCGGCGGGCGGTGACCGGCCGGTGAACGGCTGGATCCTCGCGGCGACGGTCACCCTCGGTGGGGGAGTGGGAGCCACCGTCCAGGGCGTCGCCACCGGCCCGCTGCGCCGCCGGGTCGTGGCCCAGAACCTGTGCACCGCGTTCGCCTGCCCCGCCCTCCTGCTCCTCTCGCAGGGCTACGACCGTCCCTCCTACGTCGATCTCGCCCTGGTCCTGGCCCTGCTGGGCCCGGTCGGCACGCTCGTCTTCGCCCGGCTGCTCGCCGATGAACTGGCCGACGACCCGCCCAGCGCCTGGGGCCTCACCTACGCGGCCGCCGCGGTCGGCGCGGTGGTCGTCGCGGCGCTGTGCGTGGCGACCGGACCGAGCCGGGCGATGGCCAAACTCCTGGTCGTCGGAGCCCTGTTGATCGGCGGGAACATCGTCGCCTCGCGCGCCCTGTCCGGCGGATTCCCGGAGGCCGGCCGTGGCTGACGCGGTGATCGTCGTCGCGCTGCTCCTGGTCGCCGTCTCCGCGACGGCGGCGGTGGCCGTCCGCGACCCCGTGCGCCAGGCCCTCGTCCTGTCCGTGCTCGGCGTGGTCCTCGCGGTCCTGTTCACCGTGCTCCAGGCCCCGGACGTGGCCCTGTCCCAGCTGGCGGTGGGCTCCGCCCTCACGCCGCTGTTGCTGCTGCTCGCGGTCCACAAGGTCAGGCGGCGCGGGCGGAAGGAAGGACCCCGCCGGTGAGCCGACGCGTCCGGCTGTGGCTCGTGGCGGTGGGCGGCGCGGGCCTGGCCGCCCTGTTCGCCGCCGCCGCGCTCGACCTGCCCGCCTTCGGCGGCGACCGCCACCCGTACGGTGACCGGGCCGTCCACGCGTCCCTGGCCCGGCACACCGCCAACGCCATCGCCTCCGTCAACTTCGACCAGCGCGCCTTCGACACCCTCGGCGAGCTGACCATCCTCTTCGCGGCCGTCATCGGCTGCGGAATCCTGCTGCGGCAGACCCACGACGAGCACCGCGCCCGCCCCGCACCCGAGCAAGTCGCCCGCCCGGTCCGCCGCTACGCCCTCCTCGTACTCCCGGTCGCCCTGCTCACCGGCCTCTACGTGATCGCCCACGGCCAGCTCAGCCCCGGCGGCGGTTTCCAGGGCGGGGTCGTGGCCGCGACCTCCCTGCACCTGCTCTACCTCGGGGCCGACTACCGCGCCCTGGAGCGCGTCCGGCCGGTCGACCTCTACGAGGTGGGCGACGCGATCGCCGTCTCCGCCTATGTCGTCACCGGCCTCGCCTGTCTGATCGGCGGCTCGGCCTTCCTCGCCAACACGATCCTGCCGTACGGCACCTTCAACACGCTGTCCTCCGGTGGCACCGTCCCCCTGCTGAACGCGGCCGTCGGCATGGAGGTCGCCTGCGCGGTCGTCGTCCTGCTCGCCCGCTTCCTGGACCAGGCCGTCGAGATCGAAGAGGAGAACGGGAAGTGATGGACGTCCTTCCGTACCTGGTCGCCGGCTGGGTCTTCCTGGCCGGCTGCTACGGCCTCGCCACCAGCCGCGACCTGATCCACGCCGTGGGCTGTCTGTCCGTCTGCCAGGCCGGCACCTACGTCCTGCTGCTGGCCGTCGGCTATCGCGACGACGCCACCGCACCCGTCTTCTCCGACCTGAAACCCGGCTCGCGCCCGGTCGTCGACCCCGTCGTGCAGGCACTGACCCTGACCGACGTCGTCGTCGGCGCCACGGTCACCGCCCTGCTGCTCGCCCTCGTCGTGCAGATCTCCAAACGGCACGGCACCGTCGACCCCGACGAACTCTCCGAGCTGCGCGGCTGATGGACGAACTGCTGCCCCTGCTGGTCGCCGTACCCCTGCTCGGCGCCGCCCTGCTGGTCGCCGGCGGCCGTCTGGTGCCCCGGCCCGTGGCCGAAACCGTGGGCTGCGCGGTCTCCGCGGGTACCGCCGCCCTCGCGCTCGTCCTCCTGCTGAACTCCTCCCCGCCCTTCCTGGAGTGGGCCGGCGGCTGGACGCCCGTGAACGGACACGGCGTCGGCATCGTCCTCATCGGGGACGGCCCGGGCCTCGGCATGGCCACGCTGGCCTCCCTGATGACCCTGGCGGCGCTGGCGTACTCCTGGCACTACTTCGACGAACCGCCGCGCGGTCACGCCGGATCCTTCCCCGCGCTCCTGCTGCTCTTCCAGGGCGGCATGTGCGGGTTCGCGATCGCGGGCGACCTGTTCAACGCGTTCGTGTGGTTCGAGCTGATGAGCGTCGTGGCGTACGCCCTCACCGGCCATCGGGTCGAGGAGGCCAGGGCGGTGCAGGGCGCGCTGACCTTCGGGGTCGTCACCTCGCTCGGCGCCTACGCCATGCTCATGGGCATCGGGCTGCTGTACGCGCGCACCGGAGAGCTGGGCATGCACCCGATCGGCCGGGGACTGGACGCGCATGGACGGCCCGACGCCCTGGTCCTGGCCGCGTTCGTCCTGGTCATGACCGGGCTGCTGGTCAAGGCGGCCGCCGTCCCCTTCCACTTCTGGCTGCCGGACGCGCACGCCGTCGCCCCCACTCCGGTGTGCATGCTGCTGTCGGGCGTCATGGTCGAGCTCGGCACCTACGGCGTCTGGCGCGTGTACGGCACCGTCTTCGCCGGACCCGGCGGGGTCCCGGCCCCGGAGTTCGAACGGGCCCTGGTGACGCTGGGCGCCGTGACCGCCGTGATCGGCGCGGTGATGTGCTGGTACCAGCGGCACATCAAACGGCTGCTGGCCTACTCGACGGTCGCCCACACCGGGCTCTTCCTCATCGGCATCGGCGTCCTGAAACCCGAGGCCGACGACGGGATCGCCCTGTACATCCTCGGCCACGCCGGAGTGAAGGCGGCTCTGTTCGCCTGCACCGGCATCCTCCTCGACCGCTACGGCAGCGTCGACGAACCCGCGCTGCACGGCAGGGCCCGCGAACTGAAGGGCGTCGCCGTGCTGTTCACCCTGGGAGCCCTGGGCCTCGCGGGACTCCCGCCCTTCGGCACGGCACTCGGCAAGTCCGTCGCCGAGGAGGCTGTAGGAGGCCCGCTCACCGTCCTGTACGTGGCCGCGTCCGCCGTGACCGCCGCAGCGGTCCTGCGGGTCGCCGCCCGGGTGTTCCTGGGACTTGGCCCGAGGCCCGAGGCCGGCGCCGGGTACGAGACGACCGGCTCCGGCGAGCGGCCCGAGACCCGGCACCGGCTCAGCCGGATCCCGGACACCATGACGGCGGTGCCCGCCGTGCTGCTCGCCGGGGCCCTCGCCGTCGGCGTGGCCCCCGGCTTCGCCGAGGTGGTGGCCCGTTCCGTGAACGAGACCGGATCAGCGGGCGTGTCCGCCTCCGCCCACTGGACCTCGACCGGCGTCCTGCTGGGTCTGCTCTCGACGCTGCTGGCCGCGGCACTCGCCTTCCTCGCCGTCACCCGCCCGAAGCCGTTCGCCGCACCGGACTGGGCGCTGCCGCTACGGCGCCTGCAGTCCGGGCACGTCGGCGACTATGTGGCGTGGGTACTGGTCGGCACCACCGTGCTCGGTGCCCTCACCCTGCCGGGCATGACCGGCGGCTGATCAGGTGCCGTAGGTGACCTCGACCTTCTTGAAGCCGAGCGAACTCAGCAGACCTTTGAGCATGTTGGTGGTGTTGGTCTCCGCCCGCTTGGTCAGCTCGCTGTCCTTCGCCGCCTCGGTGATGTGCTTGACCGCGAGTTTCTGCACGGCCTGTTCACTGTTGGGGTTGTCCGAGAAGAGATCGCCGAGCCGGTCGAGCAGACCGCGCTGCTTGGAGACCGCGTAGGAGCGGTCGGCGTCCAGCGTGGCCCTGCCCAGCTGGGCGTGCGGGAGGTGGAGAGTGGCGGCCGTGCGGTCCTCGTTGACCGTCACGTCGTTCTTGGCGACCTTGCCGAGATCGACATAGGCGTCGACGGCGCCCGCCCCGACGTACAGGGTCCGGGAGCCGCGGATCGCGTCGGGCAGGTACTTGGTGTCCTTCTCCAGGTCCACGACGACCTGGAAATTGCCGGAGGCGGCGTCGTAACGGCTGATGTCCTGGATGGACTCCAGAAGTGCGGGACCCGAACGGTCATGGGTCTCCGTGCCGAACAGGTCCTTGAGGCCAGGGATCACACTGAGCCGGATACCGGCGAAGAACACCACGAGCACCACCACGACGGCGGTCAGTATCTTCGCCCAGCCGGGCATGCGCCTGGACACGCGCCTGATGGGAGTCGTCATGCGACGGCCCTCCTTCCTACTGCACGGATGCCCAGGGATGACCCCCAAAAGCCCTGCCGGACCGTCTTGTTGGCCGATTGGGACACTGCCGGGACACTCGGGGGCGCACTAGCCTGGGGAACTCCGCCTGCCGGCGTGTCTGGAGACCCGGATGAGCACAGACAGCACGTCCCGGACCCTTCGTCCCATGCACCGCATCCCCCTGCCCGAGTCCGGCCCGCCCCGGCTCACCGCCCTGGCAACCGGCACCCCGGTGTGGCTCGTGACCCGCTACGCCGACGTGCGCCAGGTGCTCATGGACCCCCGCTTCAACCGGAAGTCCCTCAAGGACGCGGACGCCCCGCCGCTGCTCGTCGTACCCAACCTGCTGGACTCCCCGGACGGCCTCCTCAACCAGGACGGCCCGCCCCACCAGCTGCTGCGTGGCACGGTCCAGCGGGCCTTCACCCCGCGCGCCATCGCCCGCTGGCGGCCCTGGACCGCCTCCGTGGTGGAGTCCCTTCTCGACGACCTCGCCGCGCAGCCGCAGCCCGCCGACATCGTCGAGGGATTCACCCGCCGCCTTCCGGTGTCGGTGATCTCCCGGCTCATGGGCCTGGAGCACGCCGACTGGGAGCGCATCCGCAACTGGGCCGACCACGCCCTGTCCGGCGGCGCGCACACCGCGGAGGAAGTCGGCGCGGCCATGCGGGAGTTCGGCCTCTTCTGCGCGGAACTGGTCGTCCGGCGGCGCAAGGAGCCCGGCGACGACCTGGTCAGCGCGCTGGTCGCGGCGGGCGACGGTCTCGGTGTCGAGGAGCCGCGGCTGGTCATCCTGGTCCTCGGCCTGGTGGTCGCCGGGCACGAGACCACCATGACGGCCCTCGGCAACATCGTCGTCCACCTCCTCACCGACGGACGGCAGGCCTGGCCGGGCCTCGCCGAGAGCCAGAAGGCGGCGGAGACCGCGGTCGAACAGCTCCTGCGCACGATCCCCTTGAGCGAGGGGAGGGTGCTGCCCGGGCTGATCCGCCGGGCGGTCGAGGAGGTCGAGGTCGGCGGGGTGACGATTCCGGCGGGGGCCGTGGTCGCGGTGCAGACCAACGCGGCGAACCGGGACCCGGCTGTCTTCCCGCAGCCCGGCGAGACCGACCTGTTCGCCCCTCTCACCACACCGAGCGTGGTCTTCGGCGCCGGTCCCCACCACTGCCTCGGCGCGTGGCTGGCACGCCTGGAGCTGGGCTTGGCCCTGCACCGGCTGGCGGTCCGGTTCCCGGGGCTGCGGGCCGAGTTCACCCCCGAGACGATCGAGTGGCGGGAGGGGCAGATGACACGGGGGCCGCGGCGGCTGCCGGTGTCGTGGTGAGTCCTCCTAGTGAGCCTTGAGTTCCCGGTCACCCGAGGGGCTGGACCACCACACCCCTTCCCCGTGCGTGAGACCGGGCAGCCGGAGTTCGATCTCGCGCACCCTCCGGGCCGGGAGCCCGCCGCTGATCAGCCAGGCGGTGGTGCCGCCGGTCGTGCCCGTGAACTCGGCCCCCGCTGAGGCGAGTTGCGCGGTCACCGGGGCCAGCGCATCGAGGGGGACCTCCGCCTCGAACGCGTGGTACGGCTCGAACAGCCGCGTCCCGGCCTGCTCCAGGGCCCGGCGCAGCACGATCGGCGTGAGCCCCCGGAAGTCGGCGGCGGTACTGAGCGGCGCCACGAATCCGGAGCGGACGAGGACGACCCGGTAGTCCGTCACGGTCGCACCCGTCAGCCCGGTCCGCATGCTCGCGTGGACCGTCTCCTCGATGGCCTGGTGGAACGCCCGGGGAAGTGCCCCGAGTTCCGTCTCGTACCCGAACACTCCGCCGGAGCCTCGCTCGCCCGGCGAGACCCGCAACCCGATCGTCGCCCAGTAGCGCACGCGATCGTGCCACGGCAGCTCCTCGCAGGCCTCGCCGGTGCCGCACGGACGCTCCAGATACCGGACCCGGGCCGGCTCGAAGTCCGCCTCGACGTCGAAGTCCTGGGCCAATGTCGCCGCGAGCACCTCCATCTGGACCTCGCCGTAGAGGAGCAGTGTGGTGGCGCCACCGGCCGTGGGACGGGCGTGGATCAGCGGGTCCTGGTCGGAGAGGGTCAGCAGCGCCGAGCGCAGGCGAGCGGCCTGCGCGGGGTGGCGGGCGGTGACCAGGGTCTCCAGGGTCGGGGGTGCGAACTGCGGGGCACGGTCGGTGAGTTCGCCGATCCGGTCGCCCACGCGCAGGCCGGTGGAGAACGTCAGCGCCGCGATGTTCCCCGCGGTGAGGAGCCCGGTCAGGTGGGTGACCCGTCCGGACACCCGGCTGGTCACGCCGTCGGCCTCACGGCGGAGGAACGTGAGGCGCTGACGCTCCGTCACTGCACCGCCGTAGAGCCGCAGATGCACGATGCGCTCGCCGCCGGGTCCGGGTCGCACGGCGAACACCGTCCCGCGCGGTTCGCCCGAGGGTGTCACGGGAGCGGGCGGGATCAGCCGGATCATGCCCTCGACCAGGTCGGGGACGCCCTGGCCACCGAGGGCGGAGCCGAAGTACACCGGGTGGAAGGAGCCGTCGGCGGTGCGGGCGGTCAGGGCCTTGCGGAGGTCGTCCGGGGTGGGCTCGGGGCCGTCCACGACCGCCGCCAGGATCTCCGGGTCGACCTCGGCGAGGGCCTCGGCCGCCTCGCCGATGCGCAGCGGCCTCACCCGTGCGTCGGATCCGCCGATGCCCGTCACCTGCGTCAGCGGGGCGACGTACGGCGTCAGCCTGCGCCGGATGTCCGCGAGCAGGCCCTCGGCGCGGGCGCCCGACCGGTCGATCTTGTTGACGAAGATCAGGGTGGGCAGCCGTAGCCTGCGCAGGGTCCGCATCAGTACCCGTGTCTGCGCCTGCACACCCTCCACGGCGGACAGCAGCAGCACCGCGCCGTCGAGGACCTCCAGAGCGCGCTCGACCTCGGCGATGAAGTCCGAGTGGCCGGGGGTGTCGATGAGGTTGATCTGGGTGTCACCGACGGTGAACGAGGCGACCGCGGAGCGGATGGTGATGCCGCGCTGCCGCTCGATCACGCCGTCGTCCGCGCGGGTGTCACCGGTGTCGACGCTGCCGAGCCGGTCGATCGCGCCGTGGTCGAACAGCAGGCGCTCGGTGAGGCTGGTCTTACCGGCGTCGACGTGGGCCAGGATGCCGATGTTCAGGGTGTGCATACGGGGTCGAGTCCTCGGAAGCCGTGGGCCGAAGGGGGCACTGGGTGACTTCGAGGAGTCGGCGCATGCGAGGGTCCTGACGTGAGAGGGCTCGGACCCCGCCATGATGTCGCCCCTCCTCGGGGGGACCGCAAGCGAATTTCGGCGGCCAGTAGCATGAGCCCGGCAGCCCGAGATGATCATCTGAGGAGCGGTTCCGTGCGAGACATCGCCGTGTTCAGCGGTAGTGCCCACCCCGAGCTGGCGGCGGAGGTCTGCGCGCATCTCGGTGTGCCGCTCAGCCCCACCCGGGTCAGCCGGTTCGCCAATGACTGCCTTGAGGTGCAGCTCCAGGCCAACTGCCGGGAGCGGGACGTCTTCCTCATCCAGCCGCTGGTCAGGCCGGTCCAGGAACACCTGGTGGAGCTGCTGCTGATGTGCGACGCGGCACGCGGTGCCTCCGCGCGCCGGATCACCGTCGTCATGCCGCACTACTCCTACGCCCGCTCCGACAAGAAGGACGAGCCCCGCATCTCCCTCGGCGGCCGCCTTGTCGCCGACCTGATGGTCTCGGCCGGTGCGAGCCGGGTCCTCGCCATGACCCTGCACTCGCCGCAGGTGCACGGCTTCTTCTCGGTGCCGGTCGACCATCTGCACGCGCTGCGTGAACTGGCCGCGCACTTCCAGCAGCACGACCTCTCGCGCACCACCGTCGTCTCACCGGACCTCGGCAACGCCAAGGAGGCGGCCGCCTTCGCCCGGCTGATCGGCGCCCAGGTGGCCGCCGGTGCCAAACAGCGGTTCGCCGACGACCGGGTGAGCATCAGCGACGTCATCGGCGAGGTCACCGACCGGGACGTCATCGTGCTGGACGACGAGATCGCCAAGGGCAGCACGGTCCTGGAACTGCTGGACCGACTTCGGGAGTTGGGGCCGAGGTCGATCAGGGTCGCGTGTACGCACGGTCTGTTCGCGGACGGCGCTCTCAAGCGGATCGGCGAGCAGTCCGACGTCCTGGAGATCGTCTGCACCAACACGGTGCCGGTCCCCGTCGAGGAGCGCACCGAGAAGCTGCGGATCCTGTCCATCGCCCCCGCGCTCGCCGAGGCCGTACGGCGCATTCACAACGGCGAGTCCGTCAGCGCCCTGTTCGACGCGCCGCGGAGCGCATAGACAGGAAGCAGTGCAAGGCGACCCCGGCATCATCGGAGTTCGAGGCCCGCGCGTACATCAGGTCCAAGGACGACCGACGTGACGGGAGTGGTCACTCCGTGAGGCGGGCGGACGGTCGGAGCGGGTCAGGTCACCAAGATCGTGAAGTGACCCGCCGTCATAACGAGCCCGACGTGGCCTCGGGCTGCCCCAGGGCCGCGTCCAGCGACGGCAGCGGAGGAAGCAGCCGGGTCAGACCGGTCACCCGCATGATCCGCAGGGTGAGCGGGTGGGTGCAGACCAGGAGCAGTCGGCCGTCACGGTCGAGGACCCGGGACCGGGCGCGGTACAGCAGCCGCAGCCCGGAGCAGTCCAGGAACTCGACCGGGCTCAGGTCGATGACCACCCGTCCGTCGGAGTGGGCCGTGGCCCGGTCCAGGTAGGGCAGGATCTCCGTGGCCGCGGCGATGTCGATCTCCCCGCGGAACTCCAGCACGGTGTGACCGCGCTCCTGGTGGATGCGCAGATGCCGGGTCGGCGGCGCGGGTTCCTGCTGCACGACGACATCGCCTCCATCCGGCTCCTCAAGCGGCAAGGGGTGCAGGTCACCGGGGGCCGGGGTGACGACGTCCTGCGAGCGTGGACGCGTGACCGGGCCCCGAGGGTGTTCAAATCCGTTCCCCGCCCTGCAAGTTACCCTCGATCGAGTGAATTTGAGCATGTTCGATTGACATATGTCTTCGAATTGCGACCCTCGGTTCGCGACCGGTTCACGCGGGGCTCACGCCCGGCTCATGACAGGGCGTGCCAGGCCCTGGTCAGCGACTGCCGGAACTGCTCGGTCTGGTGCGCGGTGAGGTCCCGCACCATCCGCTCCTCCAGCTCCCGCACCGGACCCTCGTGCTGGGCGAGCAGTGCGCGCCCCTCCTCGGTCAGCAGGATCAGCAGCTCGCGGCGGTTCTTCGGATTGCGCTCCCGGCGCACCAGTCCGCGCGTCTGAAGGGAGCGCACCAGGTCGGCGATCGACTGGGCGGTGACGAAGGAGTCCCGGGCCAGCTGTGCCGCCGACAGCCCGTCGTGCCGCTCCAGGACCGTGAGGGCCGTGTACTGCAGGGCGGTGATCCCGGACGGCCTGACCAGCTCGTCCAGGTGGGAGCGGACAACCAGCTCCACCTGCTTCACCATGTAGAGGAGCGACGGGGGCGCCTTGGTCACCTGTGTGTCGAGCATGGGTTCAGGCTAGGGCATTGACAGGAAACCTGTCTGTAAAGAGACTGCGAACCAACAGGAATCCTGTTGGTTGAAATCTTAGCGACGATGCTGAGGAGCGGTGATGTCCCCCACCGAGATGGAACCCGGACGGCTGTTCATGGGCGGCCAGTGGCGCGAGGCCGCCGACGGCGCGCGCACCGAGGTGGTCGACCCGTCCCGGGGCGCCGTCGTCACCACCGTCGCGGAGGCGGGTGCCGCCGACGTGGACGCGGCCGTGCGCTGCGCCCGGAAGGCCTTCGACGACGGCGCCTGGGCCGGCCTGAGCGGCCGTGAGCGGGGCCGGATCCTGCACCGGGTCGCCGAGCTGATCCGTGCGAACGCCGACGAACTCGCCCAGCTGGAGAGCCTCGACGTCGGCAAGCCCATCTCCCTGTGCCACGCCGTGGACGTGACCAACGCGGCCAACGACTACGAGCACTTCGCCGCCCTCGCGCACCAGATCGACGGCGCGGTCCGCGACACCCCGATGAACGCCCTCGCCTACACCAAGCGCGGACCGCTCGGCGTGGTCGCCGCGATCACCCCCTTCAACTTCCCGCTGATCCTGGCCGGTTCGAAGATCGGCCCCGCGCTCGCCGCGGGCAACACGGTCGTGCACAAGCCGGCCGACGAGACCCCGCTCAGCGCCCTCTACATGGCCGGACTGTTCCAGAAGGCGGGCGTGCCGGACGGCGTGGTCAATGTCGTCACCGGCGCAGGCCCGGTGGCGGGCGAGGCCCTGCTGCGCCACCGCGGGGTCGACAAGGTCGCCTTCACCGGCTCCACCGCGATCGGCCGGCACGTGGCCGCCACCGCCGGCGAGGCCCTCAAGCCCGTCACCATGGAGCTCGGCGGCAACGCGGCCAACATCGTCTTCGAGGACGCCGACCTGGAGAAGGCCGTCGGCGCGATCATCAAGGCGTTCGTCTTCAACACCGGCCAGTTCTGCATGGGAGGCCCGCGCCTGCTCGTGGCGCGCCCGGTCCTCAGCACCCTGCTCGGCATCCTCGCCGACGCCGTGCCCGGCGTACCGGTGGGCGACCCGCGCAACCCGGAGACCGTCGTCGGGCCGATGGCGGGGGAGAAGCACCTGAAGAAGGTCGAGGAGTACGTCGACCTCGCCCGCAAGGAGGGCGGCCGTATCGTCTGCGGCGGCGAACGCCTCGACCTCGACGGCGGCTTCTACTACAAGCCCACGGTGATCGCCGACCTCTCCAACGACTCCAGGGTCGTGCAGGAGGAGATCTTCGGCCCGGTCCTGACCGTGCAGCCCTTCGACACCGAGGAAGAGGCGGTCGCCCTCGCCAACTCCACGCCCTACGGCCTCGCCTCGGGCGTCCAGACCTCCAACCTGGCCCGTGCCCACCGGGTCGCCGACCGCCTCCAGGCGGGCATCGTCTGGGTCAACGACTGGGCGATGCTCGACCCCGCGGTGCCCTTCGGCGGGGTCAAGGACTCCGGCTACGGCCGTGAGTACGGCCCCGAGGCGCTCGACGCCTACACCAAGGTCAAGTCCGTCGTCGTCTCGCTCGACTGAGCGCCCTCCAAGGAGTTCGTACGATGTCCATCACCACCCGTGCCGCGGTCGTCGAGTCCGGTGGCGCACCCTTCACCCTCTCCGACGTGACCCTGGACGAGCCCGGACCCCGTGAGGCGCTGGTCCGCATGGTCGCGACGGGCCTGTGCCACACCGACCTGGGCGTGGCGAGCGGCGGCCTTCCCTTCCCGCTGCCCGGAGTCCTGGGCCATGAGGGCGCCGGAGTCGTCGAATCCGTCGGTTCGGCCGTCACCGGTATCGCGCCCGGCGACCACGTCGTGCTGTCCTTCACGTCCTGCGGCGACTGCCGCAACTGCGACGGCGGTCACCCCGCCTACTGCGCCACCTGGCTGCCGCTGAACCTCCTCGGCGGCCGCCGCGCCGACGGCACCAGCACCATCAGCCGGAACGGCGAGCCGCTCGGCGGGCACTTCTTCGGCCAGTCCTCGTTCGCGGAGCGCGCCCTGGTCGACGAGCGCAGCCTCGTCAAGGTCGACCAGGACGTGCCGCTGGAGTCCATCGCCCCGCTCGGCTGCGGTGTGCAGACCGGCGTGGGCGCCGTATGGAACGTACTGAAGCCCGTCACGGGCTCCACGATCGTCGTCCTCGGTGCCGGAGCGGTCGGCCTGTCCGCGGTCATGGCCGCCGCTCTCACCCCGGCCACGACGATCGTCGCCGTCGACCGTGTCGGCGAACGCCTCGCCCTGGCAAGGGAGTTGGGCGCCACCCACACCGTCAACGCCGGCGAGGAGGACCTTGGTGAGGCGCTCACCGCGATCACCGGTGGACAGGGCGCGGACGGCATCGTGGAGACCACGGGCAACGTGGGCGTCCTGCGCCAGGGCGTCGACGCGCTCGGCGCCCGCGGCACCCTGGTCGTCGTCGGCGCCCCGCCGTTCGGCACCGAGGTCTCCCTCGACGTCAACGGGCTGCTCGGCGGCAAGCGGGTCGTGGGCCTCACTCTCGGCGACGCCGAGACCCAGAGCTTCATCCCCGCCCTGGTCCGCCTGGTGAAGGAGGGACGGCTTCCGCTGCACCGCCTGATCAGCACCTATCCGTTCGCGGACATCGACCAGGCGGTGCGGGACATGGGTGCGGGCAAGGCGATCAAGCCCGTGCTGACGTTCTGAGCGGTCAGTCGACCACGAGGACCAGCTTCCCCGTCGTACGGCCGGTGTCGCCCAGCGCATGCGCCTCGGCGGCACCGGCCAACGGGAAGGTCCCCGCGATGGTGGCACGCAGCTTGCCCTGCTCCACCAGGTCCGCGATCGCGTTCATCCCCGCCCGGTCGGCGTCCACGAGCATCCGCACGGCACGCACCCCCAGCCGCTCGGCCTCCTCGTGGAACTCGTCCGAGCCGACCGGCAGGATCGACACCACGATTCCGCCCGGCCGCAGCACCCGCAGTGAGCGCATGGACGTCTCCCCACCGAGCGTGTCCAGCACCACGTCGACGTCCTTCACGGCCTCGGCGAAGTCCGTGTCCCGGTAGTCGATCACCTCGTCCGCGCCCAGCTCGCGCAGGAAGCCGTGCTTGCCCGAGCTCGCCGTACCGATCACGTACGCGCCCCGGGCCTTGGCGATCTGCACGGCCACATGACCCACCCCGCCGGCGGCCGCGTGGATCAGCACCCGCTGCCCCGGCCGGAGCTCGGCGTGCTCGACCAGGGCCTGCCACGCGGTCAGGGACACCAACGGCAGCGCACCGGCCTGGGTGTGGTCGATCGACGCCGGCTTGCGGGCGAGGGCGCGGACCGGTGCGATGACGTACTCGGCGTGCGAACCGTGGCCGAAGGGGTAGGGCAGCATGCCGAACACCTCGTCGCCGGGCTTGAAGGCGGCGACCCCGATGCCGACCGCCTCGACCACACCGGAGACGTCCCAGCCCAGGACGAACGGCGGTTCCCCCAGGAAGCCACCGGTCGCCCGGTGCTTCCAGTCGGTCGGGTTCAGTCCGGCGGCCCGCACCCGGACCAGTACCTGGTTGGGCCGGGGCGCGGGGCGCTCGACCTCGATCTCCTTGAGGGCCTCGGGACCGCCGAGGGTGTCCTGACTGACGGCTCGCATCGTCTTCACAGTGCTCATGGTCATCCAGCCTGCCCGGGTCCGCCCGCCCGGTAAATGGCACGATTGCCAAGGTTCGATAGGATCGTGCCATGAGTCGTGCGGAACGTGTGGTCGTGCTGGCCCTGGACGGCGTGTACCCCTTCGAGCTGGGCATCCCGAGCCGGATCCTCGGTGCCGCCGACGGCCGGTACGAGGTGCTGACCTGCACGGTCGACGGCCGTCCGGTACGCACCAACGCCGACTTCACGATCGGCGTCGAACACGGTCCCGAGGTGCTCGCCACCGCAGACACCGTGGTGATCGCGCCCGTCTCCCACGAGCGGGTCACCGCCGATCTCCCGGACGAGGTCCGCGCCGCGCTCGCGCTCATCCGCCCCGACGCGCGCATCGTGTCGATCTGCACCGGGGCATTCGTCCTGGCCGCGGCCGGACTGCTGGACGGCCGCAAGGCCACCACCCACTGGCGCCTCGCCGAACGGTTCCGGCGGATGTTCCCTCAGGTCGCCCTCGACCCGGACGTACTCTTCGTCGACGACGGTCGCATCCTGACCTCGGCGGGAGCCGCGTCCGGCGTGGACGTCTGCCTGCACATCGTGCGCCGCGACCACGGCAGTCGGCTGGCCAACTTCGTCGCCCGCTGCTGTGTCGTCCCGCCGTTCCGGGACGGTGGCCAGGCCCAGTACATCGAGCAGCCGGTCCCGGAACCGGGCGCCACGAGCACGGCCGGAACCCGCGCCTGGGCCCTGGAACGCCTCGGCGAGCCCCTGACCCTGGCCGACCTCGCCGCCCACGCCCGGATGAGCCTGCGCACCTTCGCCCGCCGTTTCCACGACGAGGTCGGCCTCAGCCCCGGCCGCTGGCTGATCCAGCAGCGCGTGGGCCGGGCCCGGCACCTCCTTGAGTCCAGCGACCTGTCGGTCGACCAGATCGCCGGCCATGTCGGCTTCGCGACCGGCGCGTCCCTGCGCCAGCACCTGCACGCGGCGATCGGGGTGTCACCGCAGGTGTACCGGCGGACGTTCCGGGCGGCGGCACGCTGAACGTTCCGCACCCCCGCGGCGTCGAAGGAACATGAACGAGCGGGTGGGGAAACGCGGAGTGCTCTTGGCGGTCCTGGTGGCGGCGGCCGCTGTGGCGTGCGGTCCGGGGGAGGACGTGGTCGTCGAGGGCATACCGGCCGCGACGCCCTACGACGGCCCGCTGAACATCCCCACGAAGGAGCTCGACGAGTACACCCCGCGGGCCGTGCGTCTTGCCTCCGGGGCGGCGGGCCGGGCGTTGGAGTGTGCGGGGGAGATCTCTGTGGGCAACGGGCCCGAGGCCTGGGGGGACGGCGACGGAGGTGACAGTCCGGAGGACGGGCTGCGGCTGTACTTCGATCTGCTCGACCCGGGCGTTCCCCGTTCCGGCTACCGCGTGGAGCGCCGGGAGACGGACCGCGTGCTCTACTCCTACGACGTCGGCGGCCGTACCAAGGTGGCGGTCGTGGTCGCCAAGGACCAGAAGGGCAGGCCCGGCTGGGGCCCGGAGACCAGCGCCTCGTGCGACCCGTCGGAATTCCCCGCCTCGTACACCGATTCCCACGGAGTCGAGATCTGGACGGATCGTGACGGCGACCGGGTGCCGACCACGGAGGTGAGCAGCGGCCCGGGGGACGATCACTGCGGCTGGCGGAAGGTGCACTTCCTCGACCTGGGAGACCGGATGTACGCCCGTGACCCCGAGGACCTGCTGGAACCCGGCATGCTCACGGCCGCCTACGACGGCGCGACCGAGATGCCGGCCACCGCGCACGACACCGGATACCGTTACCAGGACTGGCGGTTGTGGCTGACGGACGACAAACGGACGGCGTACGTCCGCACCCCCGACGGAGTGGAGGCCTGGCCGTTGCTGAAGGAGCGTGCGGCCTGCATGTGAGGGGAGTTCAGCGGCTCGCGTGCAGCGCGACCAGCAACTGCCATACCTGGTCGGCGATTTCACCGGGTCCGGCGTCCAGCAGGCCGTGCAGCCAGTCGGCCAGCACCCCCGCGAAGGTCGCGGCGACCGCGGAGGCGACCAGCGGGGCGTCCGCTGCGCCTGCGAGCGCGCGTTCCCGCAGGCTGTACGCCCTGAGGTCGCGGTGCAGAACCCTGCCCAACGGGCCGCCGCCGCCCGGTGCGAGCAGGGACCGGTACAGGGCGGTGTGCGGGGTGAGCGAGGCGAAGAACTCCGCGAGCGCGGGCGGCGCGTGCACCGGGTCGGGCCGCCCGCGCCAGGCGTGCAGCGCCTCCACGGCGTCCCGTACGACGTCCGCGCAGGCGTCGACGGCGAGCGCCTCCAGGCCGTCGTAGTGCACATAGAAGGTGGCTCGTCCGACCCCGGCCCGCCGCACCAGCGCGGCCACGCCGACCTCTTCCAACGGCCGCTCGGCACATTCCGCGAGCAGGGCCTGCCGCAGCCGCGCCCGGGTGCGGGCCGCCCGCGGGTCCTCGGGCGCCGGGCGGGTCACTGGGCGACGAGCACGCCGGCCAGGGCGAGCGCGCCGGGCAACGCCTGCGCGACGAGGATCCGGACGTTGGCGGTCACGGCCCCGTACACACCCGCGACGATCACGCACAGCAGGAAGAACACCTGCACCCGGAACCCGGTCGGATCACCGGCGACGAGCCCCCACACCAGCCCGGCCGCGAGGAAGCCGTTGTACAGCCCCTGGTTCGCCGCCATGGCCGCCGTCGCCCGAGCCATCTCCGGATCGAACCCGTGAAAGGACATCCCCGGCTTCTTCTGCCACAGGAACATCTCCATCACCAGGATGTACAGGTGCAGGGCCGCCACCAGGCCGACCAGCACATTCGCCAGGATCTCCATCAGCTGCTTTCCTCACTTCTTGGACGTGTGTCCACTATAGCTGGACATCCGTCCAGGAAATCAACTGACAGTTCACTGTCAACGCCGACCGGCCGCGCGAGCACGGGACCCCGCCCACCGGCGCGAGCGGTCCGGCGCACGTCCATGAGCGTGAGGGGTTCGCGGCCCAGGCCCTCACTCTGAGGCCCACCCTCGGCGCAAAGGAGGAGGTGGAAACCGGTCCGAACGGCCAGACTCGAACCGTCAGTTGATCTCTCTCAGGAGGACGACCACCCATGGCAGCGCAGCCCGCACGCACCGCCAAGCAGCGCAAGCTGGACACCCTGCACCGACTGGAGCACGACGAGGACGTCTGGGTCGCAACCGCCCCGGCCGACGACTCCGGTGTGCCCTTCCTCGTCCCGCTCTCGTTCTGCTGGGACGGCTCAACCATCCTGCTGGCCACCCCGGCCACCAGCCCCACCGGGCGGAACCTCAAGGCGACCGGCAGGACACGCCTCGGCATCGGCCCCACCCGGGACGTGGTGATGATCGAGGGCACCGTCGACACCATCACCCAGGACGAGTTGAGTCAGGCCGAGGGCGACCGGTTTGCCGCCCGCACAGGCTTCGACCCCCGCCAACTCACCACGCCCTACCTGTACTTCAGGGTCCGGCCGCAGCGGGTGCAGGCCTGGCGGGAGGCCAACGAGCTCGTCGGGCGTGAGCTGATGCGGAACGGTCAGTGGCTGGTCGCCGACTGAATCGGCCGTGCCGGGATATCCGCAAGGGACAGGGCCGCGGGGCGCAGGCGCTCCGCGGCCGGACCCTTCGGAGGAGACATGGCACTGGTGAAAGCGGGGGTCGTCGTGCTCGACTGTGCCGAGCCCGAGAAACTCGCCGTGTTCTACAAGGAACTGCTGGACGCCGAGGAGACGGACGCGACCGCCAACCGAGTGGAGATCAGGGGCGCCGACGGGATCCGGCTGGGGTTCCGCCGTGACGTGAAGGCGACCCCGCCGAGCTGGCCGCGCCCCGAGAACTCCCTTCAGGCCCACCTGGACTTCGTGGTGGACGACCTGGACGCGGTCGAGCGCAAGGTGGTGGAGCTCGGCGGACGTCCACTGGAGACGAAGGACGCCTCGGGGCCGTACGAGGAACGCGGCTACGCCGACCCCGCCGGTCACTCCTTCACCTTGCGCATGGTCACACCGACCGCGCCCAAGCAGGGCTGAACCCGGCCCTGCGGTTCAGTCCCGGCCGCCCTTCTCGGAGGCCGGCCAGACACCGGTGGACCGCTCGATGGCCTTCGCGCCGGTGCGGTCCACGGCACTGCGCACCACGGCGAAGATGGCGCCCTGGACCGCGGCCGCCAGGAGGATCTCCCCCCAGCCGCGGTCCCGGTCCAGGGCGTCGGGCGCGTCCTCCTCGTGCCGTATCGCCATCCAGGTCTTACGGAACGCCAGCCCCGCCAGCCAGCCGCTCGACCAGCCGAGCGCGAACCCGAGGGGCTGGTAGGCGAGGGGGAGCTTCATCTTCTTCTTCTTGGCCATGTGGGTCTCCTTGGTTGTGTGAGCCGCCGGTCAGGGGCGTCCGGTTTCCGGAACCTGCTCCTCCGGGGGCGGTGGCCCCGGCGGGGTTCCGTCGCCGAACGGACGGCCGCCCAGCTCCTCACGGTGGTGCGGCGTCAGCCAGCCCGAGAGATCCGGTCCGAGCGGGACGATGCCGGTCGGATTGATGCCGCTGTGCACCTGGTAGTAGTGCCGTTTGATGTGGTCGAAGTCGACGGTGTCACCGAAGCCGGGCGTCTGGTAGAGGTCGCGGACGTACGCCCACAGGACCTTGTTCTCCGTCAGCTTCCAGTGGTTGCACTTGAAGTGGCCGTGGTAGACGGCGTCGAAACGGACCAGTGTGGTGAACAGCCGGATGTCCGCCTCGGTGATCGTGTCCCCGACGAGATACCGCTGCCGGGCAAGGCGCGGGGTCAGCAGGTCGAGGCGGCGGAACACACCCGCGCACGCTTCCTCGTACTCCTCCTGGCCGGTGGCGAAGCCCGCCCGGTAGACACCGTTGTTGACGTCCTCGTAGACGTCCGCCATCACGGTGTCGATCTCGTCGCGCAGCGCCCGCGGGTACAGATCGGGCGCTCCCTCCCGGTGCAGGGCCGTCCACTCGGTGGCGAGGTCGAGGGTGAGCTGCTGGTAGTCGTTGGTGACGAGCTTCCCGCTGGGCACGTCCACCAGCGCGGGCACGCTCACCCCGCCCGGATAGCCGGTCTCCCGGCGGTCGTACGCCTCGCTGAGGTAGCGGATGCCGAGAACCGGGTCGCGGTCGTCCGGGTCCAGAGTGAAGCGCCAGCTGCGGTCGTCCTGGATCGGGTCGGTGATCCCCATCGAGAGGGCGCCCTCCAGGCCGAGCAGACGCCGCGAGATCACCGCGCGGCTCGCCCAGGGACACGCACGGCTGACCACCAGGCGGTAGCGGCCAGCCTCCACCGGCCAGCCGTCCCGTCCGTCGGCGGTCACCCGGTCCGTGAAGTGGCTCTTGGACCGCTTGAACGCCTTCTGGCCGTACGCGCTGTTGCCGTCGTCGGCGGTGCCCATGCTTCCTCCCTGAGTACGCCTGTCCTGGTGGACGCGTTCCCCGTTTTCAGGAGTCGGCACGGTGTGAGTGCCGGGGAGAAGGGCAGTCGGCGGAGGTGAGTGGGACATCTACGAACAACTCAGCGGACCGGAAAACACGCGTAACCGTCCTCGTGGCGCTCGCAGCGAACCTCGTGATCGCGGTCGCCAAGGCCGTCGGCGGCCTCCTCGCGGGTTCGCCCGCGCTGCTGTCGGAGGCCGCGCACTCCGTGGCGGACAGCCTCAATGAGGTCTTCCTGCTGGCAGCCCTGCGCCGCAGTCGCCGCCCCGCCGACCGGCGCCATCCGTTCGGCTACGGCAAGGAGCGGTTTTTCTGGTCGCTGATCGCAGCGGTCGGAATCTTCGTGATGGGCGGCTGTTTCTCCGTCTTCCAGGGCGTCGAGGCGCTCCGCAACGGCGCCGAGGAGAAGCTCAGCGGCTATGTGGCCGGCCTGATCGTGCTCGGCGTGGCCTTCATCGCCGAGGGGATCTCCCTGATGCGGGCCCTGCGTCAGGTCCACAAGCAGGGCGGAGCCGCCAAGGGCATGCGGGACCCGACACTGCGCACCGTCGTCGCCGAGGACGGCACGGCGGTGCTCGGGGTGACCCTGGCCATGGTGGGCATGGCGCTGCACATGGTCACCGGGCAGGTCGTGTGGGAGGCGTCCGCCTCGCTGGCCATCGGTGTGCTGCTCGTCTACGTGGCCTACCGGCTGGGACGCGAGGCCAAGGGCCAGCTGATCGGCGAGGCCGCCGACCCGGAGGCCAGCGCACGGATCCGGGCACTGCTGGACGCGCAGCCCGAGATCGACAGCGTCGAGGCGCTGTTCACCATGAAGATGGGGCTGGACTCGGTCCTGGTGGCCGCCCGCGTCGACCTGGTTCCAGGGCTGGACAGCGAGCGGGTCGAGGAGGTCGCCGTACGGATCAAGCGGTCCGTCTCCCGGACCGTGTCCGAGGCGGACCAGATCTTCCTCGACGTCACCGACCGGCCGGCCGAGGAGGCACGAGAAAGCCCCGCCGCGACGGGGGAACGCGGCGGGGCCTGAGGCTCGGGTGCCCGGCCGCGGCCGGGGCATGCGCACCTGTTCAAGTTTTTTTCCGAGACCGGTCAGTTCCCCTCGGCCGGCTCCAGGACGAAGACCGGTATCACCCGATCCGTCTTCTTCTGGTAGTCGGCGTAGGGCGGATACGCGGCGACGGCCCGCTCCCACCACTCGTCCTTCTCGGTGCCGGTGATCTCGCGGGCCGTGAAGTCCCGCTTCACCGGCCCGTCCTGCAGCTCCACATGCGGATCGGCCTTGACGTTGTGGTACCAGACCGGGTGCTTGGGCGACCCGCCCAGCGAGGCGACCACCGCGTAACGCCCGTCGTGCTCGACACGCATCAGCGGCGTCTTGCGGAGGACACCGCTCTTCGCGCCCCGGGTGGTCAGCACGATGACCGGCATCCCGGTGTCCATGAGCGTGGTGCCCTTGGTGCCGCCGGAGCTTTCGTACAACTCCACCTGCTCACGCACCCATTGCGTCGGGCTGGGTTGGTACTCGCCCTCAAGAGGCATGGTTTTCGTCTCCTCGTCGTCTGCTACGGCGTTCGCGCAAGGGAGTCCAACACCGTCCCGGGCGCGATTCATCCCCGCCGGGTTCCCACAGCCCCGACCCGCATTACCTGACGGGTAATCGACCCAGCCGGGAGGCTCCGGCACAGTCGTCGGCATCCGACCCCGCCGATGAAAGGCCCTGCCCATGACCACGTCCGCCGACACCACGACCCGCGCGGTGGTCGAGGACCTGCTGCTCCGCATCGGCCGCGGCGACCCGGAGGAGATCGCCGCACGGTACGCCGAGGCCTGCGACTGGACACTCAACTGGCCCGAGGACGAGCACGTGAGTTCGGCCACTCCGTGGATCCGGCACCGCGCCACCCGCGCCGACGCCGCCGCCCACTTCCGGGACCTGGCCGCTCACCACGTGCCCGGCGGGGCGGGCACGCGGGTCGAGCGGATCCTGGTCGACGGCGCGGACGCGGTGGTGCTGGGTGAGATCCGGCAGACCGCCGCGGCCACCGGACGCCCCTATAGGGCCAGGTTCGCCCTGCATCTGAGCGTCGAGAACGGACTCGTGGTCCGCCACCACGTGTACGAGGACAGCCTCGCCGTGGCCCGGGCCTTCACGGCGTGACCACCATCAGCACGGCCAGGGCAGTGATCACGGCACTCGACACGAGCGCGGTGACCAGTCGCCCCCGATGGCCCGTGAGCGCTCGCCCCAGCAACGCGCCGCCGCCGGCCAGCAGGAGCTGCCAGCTCGCCGATGCCGCGAACGCCGCGAGGACGAACACGCCCTGTTCCAGGGGGCGTACGGCGTTCTCGGCGCGGGTGCCGAGGACCAGGGCCGCGAAATAGATCACCGTCGTGGGGTTGAGGAGCGTGATGCCGAGCAGGGCCGGATACGCCCGGCCGGGGCTCGGGGAAGGTGGTGCCGAGCGCGTGGCGAGGCGGTGGTCGCGGTACTGGCGTACGGCGGTCACCGCGCCCCGGGCCGCGAGCGCCACCAGGACCAGGGTGGCCGTCCAGCGCAGCGGTTCTAGGACCGGCCGCAGCAGTGCGGCGACGGCGGAACCTCCGACCGTGGCCACCAGTGCGTACAGTCCGTCGGCGGTCGCCACGCCGAGCGCGGCGCACACGCCGGTGCGCAGGGACGTCCGGGCGGTGAGGGAGACGAGGTAGGTCGCGACCGCGCCGACGGGAACGGCGATGCCGTACCCCGCGAGCAGCCCCGCGACGAGCGCGGCGGTCACGAGCGCGGAAGGTCGGGCCTCCACGGTCGGCCGGGCTGCTGCTGGACACGCACCGGAAGAACGGCGGTGGCGGTCGGCGGCAGGAAGGCTTCGGTCATCGGCATGGCCAGATAGTGCGGGCGGTTGAGGGGCCGCCGCAACCGAGATTCCGAGGTACGGCCGCCCGCCGTGAATCCCACCCTTCGTTTCCCCGCCCCACGGCGGCCATCCCCGGCCAGATTGCCCCCGCCACCGATCTGGCCGAACTTGTCGTCGCCTCATAGATGCCCTGGGCATCTAATGAAGATCTGCACGACGCACCCTTCGCCTGCGAGGTCTTCCATGACGGAAACGGAACCTGTCGCCTTCCCCCAGGACCGGACCTGCCCCTACCACCCGCCCACCGCCTACGCACCGCTGCGCGACACCCGCCCGCTGTCCAGGGTCACCCTCTTCGACGGGCGTCCGGCCTGGCTGGTCACCGGACACGACACCGCCCGCACGCTTCTCGCCGACCCCCGGCTGTCCACCGACCGCACCCGCGACGGCTTCCCGGCGCCCACGGCACGTTTCGCCGCCATCAAGAAGCGGACGGCGGCCCTGGTCGGCGTCGACGACCCGGAACACCGCGTCCAGCGCCGCATGATGGTCCCCAGTTTCACGCTCCGCCGGGCCACCGAACTGCGCCCGCGGATCCAGCGGATCGTCGACGAGCGCATCGACGCGATGATCGCCCAGGGGCCGCCGGCCGATCTGGTGAGCGCCTTCGCGCTGCCCGTCCCCTCGACCGTGATCTGCGCCCTGCTCGGCGTGCCCTACGCCGACCACGACTTCTTCGAAGGGCAGTCCCGGCGGCTGCTGCGCGGCCCCGCGGCGGCGGACGTCATGGACGCCCGGGACCAACTGGAGGAGTACTTCGACGAACTGATCGACAGCAAACAGAAGCAGTCGGAGCCGGGTGACGGCGTGCTCGACGAACTGGTCCACCGGCAGCTTCGCGACGGGGAGCTGACCCGCGAGGGACTGATCGCCCTGGCGGTCATCCTGCTGGTCGCCGGCCACGAGACGACCGCCAACATGATCTCGCTCGGCACCTTCACGCTCCTCCAACACCCCGACCGGCTGGCCGAGTTGCGTACCGACCCCGCGTTGATCCCGGGCGCGGTCGAGGAGCTCATGCGGATGCTGTCGATCGCCGACGGACTGCTGCGGTTGGCCCTGGAGGACATCGAGGTGGCCGGGACGACGATCAGGGCGGGCGAGGGAGTCGTCTTCTCCACGTCGGTCGTCAACCGTGACGAGGACGTCTACGCCGACCCGGACACCCTCGACTGGCACCGCCCCGCCCGGCACCACATCGCGTTCGGTTTCGGCATCCACCAGTGCCTCGGCCAGAACCTCGCCCGCGCCGAACTGGAAATCGCCCTGCGTACGCTCTTCGACCGGTTGCCCACCCTCCGCCTCGCCGCGCCCGCCGACGAGATCCCCTTCAAACCCGGCGACACGATCCAGGGGATGCTGGAACTCCCCGTGACCTGGTAAGAGGCCCCGCTCATGCACATCGACATCGACAAGGACGTCTGCATCGGGGCGGGCCAGTGCGCCATGGCCGCCCCCGGTGTCTTCACCCAGGACGACGACGGCTTCAGCACGCTTGTGCCCGGCCGCGAGGACAGCCACGGCGATTCCATGGTCAGGGAGGCCGCCCGGGCCTGTCCCGTCAGTGCCATCACCGTGTCGGAGACGGTGGGCTGAACCGGCGAGGCGGGTCGAGCACCCCCAGTTCGACCCGCCGCAGTCGCGTCGGCTCGGCGACGAGGCCCACGTCCCCGGCAGCGAGGAACGCCTCCACCAGCCGTCGATGCCGGTCGAGCTCAGCCTCTGTGGTGCCGTTGTCAGGCACCGGACCGGCTTCTCGGTCGTGAACCGTGGGAGTGCGACGAACATGGGCTGGTGACCCGGCGCGAGGCGAGCATCAACGATGTACCGATCGAGGAGAGGGAACGTCGGATTCGTGGGCCCCGGCCCCAGGCGGAGCGGGGGCGGTCCCTCCTGGTTCAGTAGGGTTCCGGCGTGACCGAACAGGACGAGATACCGCCCTTCTTGTACGTCGTCGTCTGCGCCGCGGGCATCGCCGGAGAGGTCGGCAAGCTGATCACCGCCGCGCAGGTACGGGAGTGGCAGGTCGGGGTCATCGCGACGCCGACCGCCATGAACGGCTTCTTCGACACCACGGCCGTCGAGGCACAGACCGGCCATCCGATCCGCTCGGCCTGGCGCCGGCCGGGCGAGCCGCGGCCCTTCCCGGAGCCCGACGCGGTCGTGGTGGCCCCGGCCACCTTCAACACGATCAACAAGTGGGCCGCCGGTATCGCCGACACCCTCGCCGTGGGCACGCTGTGCGAGGTGGTCGGCCAGGGCGTCCCCGTCGGCGTCCTGACCTGTGTCTCCGACGACCTCGCCGGTCACCCCGCCTACCAGGACAGTCTGATCCGGCTGCGCGGGATGGGGGTGCGGTTCGGATACCCCTACCAGGGCGCCGAGGGCGAGGACTTCGGGTGGGAGCGGGTGCTGGACCTGGTCGAATAGGGGCTCAGTTCCCCAGCACCGCCCGCAACTCCGGCTGCAGCAGCTCCCCGTGCGCCCGTACGAGGTCGTCGCACAGGTCCCAGATCCGTTCCACCGGCAACGCGGCCGCCGTCGCCGGGTCGGTCATCGCCGCGTGGCGGATGTGGCGCGGGTCGCCGTCGGTGGCCGCACGGACCACGAGGTCGGTGACGGAGACGTAGGCGCGGTTGAGGGCCGCGCACTGCGGGGGCAGCGCACCGACGCGGACGGGGTGGACGCCCGACCCGTCGGCCAGGCAGGGGACTTCGACGACCGAGTCGGCCGGGAGGTTGTCGATCAGGCCCCGGTTCGGGACGTTGCCGTAGACCGCGCGAGGTGTGCCCGTCACGGCACTGTGGATGATCTGCGGCGCGTACTCGCGTGTGCCCTCCACCGGGAGAGGCGTGCCCTCGGCGAGCGCCGACCGGGTGCGTTCGTAGTTCGCGGTGTTCTCCTCGACGATGTCCAGGTACGCCCCGACCGGCAGCCGCAGCCGCTCGATCTCGGAGTCGTGGTGGAGATACCACGGGACGTACTCGGAGGAGTGCTCGCTGGTCTCGGTCGGGTAGTGCCCGAGCCTGCGGTACATGTCCACACGCACCCGGCGCAGCAGCCCCGGATCGCGGGTGATCGCCTTGTCCAGCGACGGGTAGAGGCTCTGTCCGGCACGCTCGAAGCGGAGCAGCCACGCCTGGTGGTTGACGCCCGCGGCGAGATATGTGACCTCCTCGAAGGGCACGTCCAGCAGCAGGGACAGGTCGTGCACCGTCCAATACACCGAGTGGCACAGGCCGGTCACCCTCAACTCCGGGGCGATACGGCTGAGATAGAGGACGTTCATCGCCATCGGGTTGGTGTAGTTCAACAGGTGGGCGTCTGGGCACAGTTCGGTCATGTCCTCGGCAATGCCGTTGAGTACGGGGAAGGTTCGCAGTGCCCGGAAGATGCCTCCGACCCCGAGCGTGTCGCCGATCGTCTGGCGCAGCCCGTAACGGGCGGGTACGGCGAAGTCGGTACGGGTGGCTTCGTTCATGCCGACTTGGACGATGTTGACGACGAAGTCGGCGTCCGCCAGCGCCGCCCGTCGGTCCAGGTGTGCGCTGATCACCGGCTTTGCCCCGCGGACCCCGGCGATGTGCCGGGCGGCCCCCTCCGCGGTAGCCAGCCGCTCCGGGTCGATGTCGTGCAACGCGATCCGGGCATGGGCGAGTTCGGGAAAGGCGAACAGGTCGGCAAGCAGGCCCTGTGTGAACACCACACTGCCCGCTCCCACGAAGGCGATCTTCATGCGGTCCCTCTCGGTTCGATGGCGGCCCAGGCCTCGTCCCACGTCGGCTGGGCCGCCGTTCCGCCGTGGGCACGCGTCGACAGCGAGCCGCAGGCCGCGGCCACCGCCAAGGAGGTCCGCAGGTCCAGTCCGTGCAGCCGGGCCGCGAGGAAACCGGCGTCGAAACTGTCGCCCGCGCCCACCGCGTCCACGGGCACGACCGGTACCGCGGCCGTGTGCAGCAGCCGCGTTCCCGCGAGGGCGAGCGCGCCCCGCCTGCCGTCCTTGACCACGACCGTGAGTCCGTGCCGGGCCAACAGGGCCGCGGCGGCGGTGAGTCGGTACTCCCCGGTCAGGGCTCGGGCCTCGGCCGCGTTCGGCAGCAGGATGTCGGTGACCTTCAGGACCGGGTCCAGCGCGGTACGGTCCCAGCGGCCCGCGGGATCGTCGTTGGTGTCCAGCGAGGTCGTCGCCCCCAGCGCCTGCGCCTCGGCGAACAGCTCGGGCAGGGCCCGCGCGAGCCGGGGCATCAGGAAGAAGGAGGCCGCGTGCACATGCCGGGCCGCGGCGAGCAACTCCCGCGGGACGTCCTCAGGACCGGTCGCCGTCAGACAGCCGGACGCGGTGAGGACGGCACGGTCGCCGTCCCCGGTGGTCAGTACCGCCGTGAGGGGGGTGGGCTGGAGCGAGTCGACCACCAGGTGCTCCACATGCACTCCGCGCGCCGCGAGCTCCTGCCGTACGAACGCGCCCGCCGGATCGTCACCCAGCCGCCCCGCGAACGCGACCCGCAGCCCCAGCCGGGCCGCCCCGCACGCCGTGATCGCCGCCGACCCGCCGAGCACCAACCGCCCCTGCCGCACGAGTCGTTCGCGCTGCCCGAACTCCAGCTCGGCGGGCACCGGACCGAGCACCACGTCCGGATTGGCGTCACCGATCACCAGCAGGTCGAAGGACATCCCGCTCACCCCTTGAGCCCGCTCGACGTGAGCGACTGGACGAAGGTCTTCTGTGCCAGCAGGAACGCCACCAGCACCGGCAGCACCGTGATCACGTTCCCGGCCATCACCGCCGACCAGTGGACGTGATGCTGCCCCTGGAAGGTCGTCAGCCCCAGCTGGAGCGTGTACCGCGTGTCGTGGTTGATGGCGATCAGCGGCCACGACAGGTCGTTCCAGGTGGAGAGAAAGGTCAGTACCGCGACCGTCGCGAGCGCGGGTCGGGCCAGCGGCAGAACGATCGACCACAGGACCCTCAGCCGTGAACACCCGTCGATCCAGGCGGCCTCCTCCATCTCCCGGGGCAGCGAGAGGAAGAACTGCCGGAACAGGAACACCGCGAACGGCGTCACCAGCGACGGCACGATCAGCGCCCCCAGCGTGTCGATCAACCCGAACCACTTCATCACCAGGAACGTCGGGATCATCGTCAGCTGGAACGGCACCGCCATCGTCGCCAGCATCAGCCCGAGCAGCACCCGCGACCCGGCGAACCGCATCCGCGCGAACGCGTATCCGCCCAGCGCCCCGAGCAGCAGATTCGACACCACCGCGACGGACGCCACGATCAGCGAGTTGGCGAACCAGCGCGGGAACATCGCGTTCCCGAGCACATACCGGTAGCCGTCCAGGTCGATGCCCTGGGGCCACAGCGCGGGCGGGAACCGGTTGATCTCCGCGTCCGACATCACCGAGCTCAGCACCAGCCACACCAGCGGCAGCGCGAAGGCCAGCGCCAGCGGGGCCAGCACGAGGTGCCTGGTGACCGAGGCCGTGCGCGCGCTCACCGGGCGGCTCCTTCCGTACGGTCCCGACGGCGTCGTACGACATGCAGGGCGCCGCCCGCCAGGAACAGGGCCGCCGCCAGGACGTACGCCGCCGCTGCCCCGTACCCGGCGGTGAACATCTGGAAGGCCTGCTGCCAGACGAAGTAGACGACGACCGTCGTCGAGCCGAGAGGACCGCCCTTCGTCGTCACGTAGATCAGATCGAAGACCTGGAGGGCGGTGATGAGCTGCCAGACGAGCAGGAACACGGTGACGGGTGTGAGCGCGGGCAGGGTGACATGGCGTAACACCTGGCGGCGGCCGGCGCCGTCGATGCGGGCGGACTCCACGAGTTCGGGCGGCACGTCCTGGAGGGCGGCCAGATAGACGACCACGCAGAAGCCGACGCCGCTCCACAGGGAGATCAGCACCAGCAGGTAGAGCGCCTGACCGGGGTCGGAGAGGAAGCCCTGCCGGGAGATGCCGAGGTGGTGCAGCAGGGCGTTCGCGGCGCCGAACTCGGGATCCAGGATGAAGGAGAACAGCACGCCCTGCGCGGTCGCCGACACCACGAACGGCACGAACACCAGCGTGCGGTAGAGGCCCGCGAAGCGAAGGCGGCCGTTGAGGACGAGCGCCAGGGCGAGTCCGCCGACCAGGCTGAGCGGGACGTACAGGGCCGTGTACTGGAGGGTGTTGGCCACCGCCGTACGGAAGCCCGGGTCCTGGACGAGGGCGTCGTAGTTGTCGAGGCCCACCCAGCGGCCCGGGGTCACCAGGTCGTCTGCGCGGAAGGACAGCAGCAGGGACCAGACGACGGGCACGACGCTCAGACCGAGGATCACCACGACCGACGGGGCGACGAACGCCCAGGCGGTGGTCCGTTCCCGGCGGGCACGGCGGCGGGCCGCGCGGCGGGCCTCCGGTGCGAGCGGCGGGGCCTGCGGCGGGAGGGTGAGGGCGCGGGGCAGTGTGGACATGACGGTCTCCCGGTGCGGGGAAGTCATCTGGGGATCCGCAGCGCCGCGTCGGCCTTGTCGGCGCATCTGCGCAGGGCGTCGGCGGGAGAGCTCCGGTCGAGCAGCACGGAGACGATCGCCTCGCCCAGCGCCTGCGAGATCTGCGGATAGGCGGCATGGACGGGGCGGACGCGGGCGGTGCGCAGGGCGTCGGTGAACACGTCGAGGCCGGTGGTGCGGTCGCTGTGCCGCCGCCACTCGGGCCGTTTCGCCGCGGGAGTGCTCAGCGGCAGACTGCCGGCCGAGGCGTCCCAGTGCACGTTCTGGACCGGCCGGGTCATCCAGCGCACGAACTCCACGGCGGCGCGGGAGCGGGCGGAGCCGTTGTCGAAGACCGTCCAGGTGTCGGGCCCCGAGATGGTCACCGGCCGCCCGCCGTACGTCGGCAGCGGCACCACCCCGTAGTCGAGTCCGGCGTCCACGATGTCGGGCAGCTGCCAGGGCCCGGTCCCGACCATCGCCATCCGGCCGCCGAGGAACAGCTGGTACATCTGCTCACCGCCGGCCGTCGTGTCGACGTACACGCTCTTGTCCCGCACCAGCCGGGCGACCGTCTCAAGGGCCCGCACGCCCTGGTCCCCGAACCCGATGTGCTTTCCGTCGGGGGCGACGACCTCGCCGCCCAGATCCCACACCATCGGCCACAGCCGCCATACGGTGTCCTCGTCGCCCGCCCCCGGCCATCCCGTACCGAACACGCCCCGGCCGCGGTCGGTCAACTCCCGTGCGGCGTCGGTGAATTCGGCCCACGACCAGTCGGCCCGCGGAAAGGCCAGGCCCGCCTGGCGGAACAGCTTCCGGTTGTAGACGACGGCCAGCGAGTCCAGCACCGCCGGCCACGCCCGCACCCGCCCGTTGACGCTCACCGCGTCCCGCACCGGCTTCCAGAAGCCGTTCCAGAGCGCCGGATCCCGATGCGCCGCGTCGGTCAGGTCGACCACCCGCGGGCTGCGCGCGATGCTCGCGAGGTCCGAACCGAAGACGTAGGCGATGTCCGGGTAGGAACCGGCGGCGAGCGCCGCGGTCACCTTCTGGAGCATCGCGTCGGCGACCACCCCGCCACCGCCCGCCACCACCCGGATCGTGGGGTGCGCGCGGTTGAACCCGGCGACCAGCGACTCCAGGGCCCTGCGCGCGGTGTCGGCCTGTCCGTGCCACAGCTCCACGGTGACCCGCCCGTCCGCACCGACCCCGTCCGAGGCTCCGGTCGAACAGCCGCCCACGGCCCCGAGCGCGGCCACGCCGATCAGCAGACGACGACGGCCGATCCCGTACGGCATCCCGCTCACCGCACCTTGTGGTGGTAGCCGTCGGGCCTCAAGAACGCCGCGAGAAGAACACGCGCGTCGACGGTCGTCCCGGGACCTCCGACGCGGCAAACACCCTCGGAGGGCATGTCCGCTCCATCAATCGCGGGTACGACCCCGCCTCGGACCGATGCGGTGGCGGTCCTGGCGACTTGGGCCGGACTTGGAACTCGTCCGCTACCGGCTGGGCGTACCTCTGCGTGCCGCACCGGGGCACGCCCCAGGATGAAAGCGCCGTCCCGCACCTGACGTCAAGAGGGACACCGGGCGCACCTGAAGTCGTACGCTCCCCTTGGGACCCCTCTCGAAGGCAGGAGCAGCAACGATGCAGTACGTGAAGCTCGGTTCGACGGGCCTGGACGTCTCGCGGATCTGTCTGGGCTGCATGTCCTACGGCCTGCCGGACCGCGGCGTGCACGAGTGGACCCTCGACGAGGAGGCGTCACGGCCACTGATCCGGCAGGCCCTGGACGCTGGCGTCAACTTCTTCGACACCGCGAACGTCTACTCCGACGGAACCAGCGAGGAGATCGTCGGCAAGGCCCTCGCGGACTTCGCGAACCGTGACGAGATCGTGCTCGCGACGAAGGTGAACGGCCGGATGCGGTCGGGGCAGAACGCCGCCGGACTGTCCCGCAAGGCGATCATGACGGAGATCGACCACAGCCTCAGGCGCCTCGGCACCGACTACGTCGACCTTTACCAGATCCACCGCTTCGATGCCCACACCCCGGTCGAGGAGACGATGGAGGCGCTGCACGACCTGGTGAAGGCGGGCAAGGTCCGCTACATCGGGGCGAGTTCGATGTACGCCTGGCAGTTCTCCAAGATGCAGTACACGGCCGAACGGCACGGCTGGACCAGGTTCGTGTCCATGCAGAACCACTACAACCTCCTCTATCGCGAGGAGGAGCGCGAAATGCTGCCGCTCTGCGCCGACCAGGGCGTCAGCGCGCTGCCGTGGAGCCCACTGGCCCGCGGCCGGCTGACCCGGGACTGGGGCACGGTCACCGACCGCAGCTCCAACGACGACTTCGGCAGCCGTCTCTACCAGGAGGGCGACCGCACCATCGTCGAGGCGGTCTCCCGCATCGCCGGCGACCGGGGCGTCCCGCGCGCCCAGGTGGCCCTTGCCTGGCTGCTGGCCCAGGACACGGTGGCGGCCCCGATCGTGGGCGCGGGCAGGCCGCACCACATCGAGGACGCCGTGGCGGCCGTCGAACTGGAGCTCAGCGACAAGGAGATCGAGGAGCTGGAGGAGCCGTACACGGCTCGTCCCATCGTCGGTCACAGCTGAGTCCGGGCCGGACGGGTGGTGCGGCCCGTGCGGTGCGAACTCCGTACGGCACGGGCCCGCACCCTCGCAAACGACCGACGGAACCGGTCGGCCGCGCGGTTCCGCCGGATGCTCGCCGACGCCCGTTGGACCGGCACCCCACCCGCGACCGTCCCAATGGTTGGGGCGTGACATCACGAGGCCGCCCGGATGTGCTGTGTGGTGGATGTTCAATGGTTTCCTGGATCTTTTCGTGCAGTTGACTGAATCCCGTTTCCGATTGCGAAATCCGGAGAACGACAATCCGTGAAACCTGGATCTTGACGTTTCGTCAAAACCGAGCCGCGTGAACGCGATGCGCAAAACCGCGAGATCTCTTGTTAGGCGTCCCTGACCTGTGCAAAGGTATGCTTGTCGGTGCACAGGCAATGCACATTTCCCCCTGTGTGCTCTCGACCCCTTCGGACGCCCCATATGCTTCAAAAGAGCTGCCCAAGGCGGACATACCCATTGGTATGGACTTAAAGCAATGCAGCATGCCCTCGGGAGGAAATGCCGCCGTGAATGACGCAGGCCTGTCGAATTTCCCGCCTCCGCTTCGCCCGTACGACGTCACGGACGAGCAGCTGAGCGCAGAGCTCAAGAAGTGGAGCGGTACGACGCCCGCGCTGCAACCGGTCGGTGAACTCCTCGACCGGCACTGGGAGGCCGCCTTCGCCTATGCGCGGCTGTGCACCGACGGTGCCCGTCCCGCGGGCATGCTCACCACGGCCGCGTTCACCCGCCTGTTCGGGGAGTCGCTGCGCCAGACCGGGCCGACCGCCGCGTGGCGACCCCATCTGCTCGTCACCGTCCGCCGTATCGCGGCCGAGTGGGACTCCGACGGCCGTCGGGAGATGCTCCACCCCACGCTGAGATCCGAGGCGGGCGGCCAACGTGTCGCCGCCCGCCTGCTGCCGCCCTCGGAGCGGCGACTGCTCTCCGGCGCCTTCCAGCGGCTGCCCCAGTCGGCACGCTGCCTGCTGTGGCACACCGAGGTCGAGGCCGAACCGCTCGGCGCCCCCGCCGCCCTCCTGGGCCTGGACGAGGAGGACGCCCGCGTCGAACTCCACCGGGCCTTGGAGCGGCTCCGCGAGGAGTGCCTCCAGGTGCACCGCGAACTCGCCCCCGAACAGGAGTGCCGGCACTACCTGCGACTGCTCGACGTGACGTACCGGCGCGGCGGTGTCGACCTCGACCCCGATCTGCGCGAGCACCTGGAGCGGTGCAGGCACTGCATGCACACCGCGGACCAGCTGCACCAGTTCAACGGCGGCCTCGGCACCGCCCTCGCCGAGGCCGTGCTCGGCTGGGGAGCGGCCGCCTACGTGGCGTCCCGGATGAGCGTCGACGACACCGGAGCCCGGGACGAGGCCGCACAGTACGCCCCGGCCAGACCGTTCGTGGCCGAGGCCTTCGGCGCCCGGGTGCCGCCCGGCGCGTTCCCGGGCGCCGCTGCTTCCGGCTCCCTTCCCGCCGGTCCCGCGCCCGCCGTTGCGGGCGCCCGCTCACGGGCCCGCTCCGCCAACCGCCGCTCCGCCAACCGCCGCTCGGCCCACAAGGCCGCCCGGCGCACCTCCCGCCGCAACCTCACCGCCGCCATCCTGACGGTGAGCGGGCTCGTCGTCCTGCCGCTGGTCCTGTGGTCCTCGTTCGGCTCCGCGGACGGCAACGGTCCGGCCGACGCCGCCCCCTCCGAGGCGCCGGGCTCCGACGCGGCCTCCTCGACCAGCGACCCGTCGTTGGCCGGGGCGGGCGAGGCACGCCAGGGCGACCTGAGCGGGCGGCTGCACAACGTCGAGTCCGGGCTGTGCGTCGGTGTCGTCGGCAAGAAGATCGTCCAGGGCGCCGAGACCGAGCTCGTGGAGTGCTCGGCGGCCGAGGGCCAGCAGTGGGCGTACGAGACCGACGGACTGCTGCGCAGCGCCGTCGACCCCGACCTGTGTCTGGACTCCCACCTCGGTTTCTCGGTGCGGCTCGCGGCCTGCACGGGCGTCACCCAGGCCGACGCCAAGGACATCCGCTACGACTTCACCCTCCAGGGCACCCTCGTCCCGCGCTGGGACCAGGACCTCGCCCTGACCCCCGCCGCCACCGACGGGTCCGGCGCGCTGGTGCTGAAGAACCGCGACGACGGCCCCGCCCAGCGCTGGGTCTTCGACACCTCGAAGACCGACCCCCAGATGCAGGTGGTCAACTGGGACGCCGAGAGCAGCCCCACGCCGACCCCGAAGTCCGCCCCCGCACCCTCGAAGACGCCCACGGCGACCCCGAAGGCGTCCGCCACCCCGGAGGCCACACCGACACCGTCGAGCAGCGCCTCCACGAGCGACAACTGCTCCGCCAACCCGTACTACTGTGACTGGGGCGGCCAGTACGGCGGCGGATACGGCTACGGCGGCGGCTACGGAGGCGGCGGGTACGGCGGCAGGCGCTGAACCGGCTCAGGCCCCGACGAGCTGGAGCGAGCCCCACAACGCCACCACGGCGGCGGCGAGCGCGGCCGGCACGGTCAGCGCACCGAGCCGGCTGAACTCCCCGAGCCCGACCTCGTGGTCGTGCCGGTGCAGGATGCGCCGCCACAGCAGCGTGGCCAGGGACCCGGCGTAGGTGAGGTTCGGGCCGATGTTCACCCCGAGCAGCACCGCGAGGACCGCGCCGGGTCCTGCCGCGGCGGTGAGCGGCAGCAGGACCAGGACGGCGGGCAGGTTGTTGATCAGGTTCGCCAGTACGGCGGCCAGGGCGGCTGTCCCAAGCAGCGCGACGATGCCGGTCCCGTCGGGCAGCACATGGCGCAGGGCCTCGGCGAGCCCGTTGTCGACGACCGCGCGCACCACGATGCCGAGGGCGAGCACGAACGCCAGGAACGCCGGTGCCGCCGCCCGCACCACAGCGACCGGCGTGGCCCTGCCGCGGACGAGAGCGCGTCCCGCGAGCACCAACGCCCCCGCGCACGCCACCCAGGCGGGATCGACGCCGAACGCCGAGGCCACCACGAACCCGGCCAGCGTGCAGCCGACGGTGACGAGCGCGAACAGCGGCAGCGCGGGCTCCTCCGACGGCTCGGGGGAGTGGTCCATGACAGCCAGGTCGGCTTCGAAGAAGCGCCGGAAGACCACATACTCGACGCCGATCGCCACCAGCCAGGGCAGCGCCATCAGCAGCGCGAACCGGGTGAAGCTCAGGCCGCTCGCCTCGAAGGCCAGCAGGTTGGTGAGGTTGGACACCGGCAGCAGCAGCGAGGCCGTGTTCGAGAGGTGGGCGCACGCGTAGACGTGCGGCCTGGCGCGGGCGCCCAGCCGGGAGGCGGTGACCAGCACCACCGGGGTCAGCAGCACCACGGTGGCGTCCAGACTGAGCACCGCGGTGATCGCCGACGCCAGACCGAACACCCCGGTCAGCAGCCGCCCGGACGATCCCGCGGCCCGCCGGGCCAGCCAGGCCCCGCAGGCCTGGAAGAGCCCCTCGACGTCACAGAAGTGGGCGAGCACCAGTACGGCGGCCAGGAACCCGACCACCGGCCCGAGCCGCTCGGCCTCCGCCCACGCGTGCTCCGGCGAGATCGCCCCGGTCACGACCGCGAGTCCCGCCGCCGGGACCGCTACCACCGCTTCCGGCCGGCCGAAGGGGCGCAGGACCGCCCACACGAGTACGGCGACGAGCAGCGTGACGGACAGGGCTTCGGCGAGCGGGGTGTTCAGGGCAAATCCTTCGGACGCGAGCAGATCGTGTCCGGTCATGAAACCAGGCCGGGGTAAGAGCCCTGCTCATACCCCGGCCGCGGCCGCTCAGGCGCCGGTGCCGGGGCTGAACGGGATCAGCCGCACCGACGACTCGGTGCCGGACACCGGGATCTCCCCGCCCGGCCACGTCACCTTCAGCGGGTCCTCCTCGTCCGGCGGGGTCACCATGAGGGCGGCAGGGGTGGCCGTGCCGGCCCCGCTGACCTCGGGGTTCGCGAAGGACAGTCCCGCCCAGGCGCTCCGGCCCGGCGCCAGGGTGACGGTCTCCGGATCGGCCGAGGACCGCTTCGGGTCCGGACCCAGCTGTTTGCCGGACGCGTCGACGAAGGCGGTCCCCGGATAGCCGTACAGGGTGCAGGTTCGGCTCGACTTGTTGGTCAGCACGACCGGGAAGTTCTCCTGTCCGGCACCCGGGTTGTTGCGGCCGACGGAGGCGCTCAGCTCGGAGGTGTGACAGCGGGTACCGGCGGCCGGGGACCGCGGTGCGGACGGGGTGAGGGAGTTGCTCACCGCGTCGGTCGGAACGCCGCTCGGCGCGCCGCTCGCGTCTTCTGCGGCCGAGTCGGACGGCGTGGTGGCACCGGTCGCGGGCGCCGCCGTGCCGGGCTCCGTGCGCGGGCCCCCCGCCGTGTCGTCGCCGCTGCCGCAGCCCGCCAACAGGCCGAGCATCGCGAGCGAACTCGCGAGCAGAGCCGCCCGCCGTACACCCAGGGACCTTTTCGTCATGTCTCCACACTCCCGGAGATCTCACGCACGCGCGCGTACGGCGCCTTGTGCCCCGTCATCAAGGTCCGATGCGGCACGGGCCGGAAAAGTTCGCTCACTCCGAGACACGTACGGATTTCAGGACGCGGTCGGTCATCGAGGAGCCGTCCCGCTGCCGGATCTGCACGTACACCTGCGGCTGTCCGGCCCCGCTCGCCGGTACGAGCGCGGTCTCCGTGACCGACCCGCTGTCGTCCGGACAGTCGCTCCAGGTGCGGACCCGGCCGCGCCAGACGTCCGAGGAATAGGCGCGGGCACCGTCGTAGCGGCAGCCGGAATGGGCGAGCGCGTCGACCTCGGTCACCACGTTCCCCTGGGTGCTCAGACCGACGAACACACCATTCACCCTGGCCGAGAGGCTCTGCCACATGGCCAGGTAGTCGGAGACGACGAGCCCTGCCTCGTGCCCCGCGGGCAGCCCGAGTGCCCGCGGATCCCACCCGGAGTCACGCAGCCCGCGCGCCCAGCCCGCGGGCACCTCGACCGTGATCCGGCCGGTGGCGTCCCGGACGCGCGTCTCGTCGGACCCGGACGACCGGCTGAGCAGGGCGCCGGTGACCCCCGCGGCCACCAGTGCGACCGCGACGGCGGACAGCGCCAGCACCCTGCCGGGGCGTCGAGGCGTCCGTCCGGTGTCCGCCAGTCGCTCCAGCTCCTCCGCGAAGGCCTGCGCGGTCGGCCAGCGGCGCTCCCGGTCCGGCTCCAGCGCCCGCAACAGGGCCCGCTGGACGCCGGGATCCAGCCCGGGCCGCAGCCGGTCCGGGCGCCCCACCTTCCCCGGCGCGCCGGGTACCGTGCCGGTGACCAGGTGATAGCCCACCGCGCCCAGGCCGTACACGTCGGCGCGCTCGTCGATCCCCTCGCCGGGCTCGGCCTGCTCGGGCGGCCGATACCCCGCCGAACCCGCCGCCAGGGTGAGTCCGGAGGCCTGCGCGAGGCTCTTGGCCAGCCCCAGGTCGGCCAGCAGCACCCGAGGGGAGTCACCGGGGGAGTCCCGCAGCAGGACGTTGGTCGGTTTGATGTCACGGTGCACGATGCCCGCCTCGTGCAGTGCGGCCGCGCCCCGGGCGGCCAGCGCCGTCAGCCGCAGCGCCTCCGCGACGGGCAGCGGACCGGCGGTGACCAGGTCGGCGAGGGTGCCGCCGTCGGCGTACTCCATGACGAAGTACGGCCGTCCGTCCGGCAGTTCGCCGATGTCGTAGACCTGCACCACCCGGTTGGAGGCGGCTCGCCGCAGCATCCGCGCCTCCGACAGGAAGCGCTCGCGGACGTCGAGCCGCTGGGTCCAGTTGTCGGCGAGGACCTTCACGGCGACCGGGGCTTCGAGGACGTCGTCGTGGGCGAGCCAGACCGTGCCGAAGGCGCCCGTACCCAGAAGCCGTTCGAGACGGTAGCGGCCGATCTGCTCGACGGAGTGCATACGCCTATCATGCCCGGGTCGAGATCTCTGCGGAGGGAGCACCCGTGTACGAAGCGGCGCCCACCGAGGAACTCGCGCGCCACGCCGCCGCGGGTGACCGGGCGGCCCTGGACGAGCTGCTCGCGGCGATCCGGCCCGAGGTCGTCCGGCGCTGCGGGCGGTTCCTGCCGTGCCGTGAGGACGCGGAGGAGGCCGGGCAGGACGTGCTGCTCCAGGTCGCCCGCAAGATCGGCACCTTCGAGGGCCGCAGCCGCTTCAGCACCTGGCTGTACACGGTCGTCGCCAACTGCGCCCGCCAGAAGTACCGTGAGCTCAAGAGGCGTTCCGCCGAGCAGCCGACGCCCATCGACGCGGACCGGCACGCCGACCCGCGCACGACCAGCGTCATCGCCGGCTCCCGCCTCGACCTCCTCGAAGCGCTGGACCGGCTGGAACGCGAACACCCGCACCTGGTCGCGCCGTTGGTGTACCGGGACCTGTGCCAGCTGGAGTACGCGGAGGCCGCCGAGCGCTCCGGGATTCCGCTCGGCACGTTCAAGTCACGTCTGCACGAGGCGCGTCGACAGGTCAGGCCCTGGCTGTCCGCGGCGCGGTGACCCGCTCACTCCTCGTCGAGGAGGCCGATCTCCGCCCAGATCGTCTTGCCGTCGGCCGTGTGCCGGCTGCCCCAGCGCTGGGTGAGCTGTGCGACCAGGAGCAGTCCGCGGCCGCCCTCGTCCCAGGTCTTGGCGCGCCTGAGGTGCGGGGCGGTGTGGTTGGTGTCGGACACCTCGCAGATCAGCGTGGTCGCGTCATGGATGAGCCGCAGCCGGATCGGGCGGGCGCCGTACCGGATCGCGTTCGTCACCAGCTCGCTCGTCACCAGCTCGGCGGTGAAGGACACCGCGCCGAGGCCCCAGCGGGCCAGCTGCTGGACGACCTGCTTGCGGACGGGCGCCACCAGCGCCGGATCGGCCGGGATGTCCCAGGTCGCCACCTGAGAGGCGGGCAGGCCCAGCGTGCGGGCCAGCAACAGGGCCACGTCGTCCATGGCGCCGCCGGGCGGGAGCAGCGCGTGCAGCACCCGGTCGCAGCATTCCTCAAGGGAGTCGGCGGGAACGGCCAGGGCCTCGCACAGCAGCGCGTGACTGACGTCCACGTCCCGCTCCCGGGACTCGATCAGCCCGTCCGTGAACAGGGAGAGCACGGTGCCTTCGGGCAGATCCAGTTCGGCCGACTCGAACGGCAGTCCGCCCAGGCCCAGCGGCGGCCCCGCGGGCAGATCCACCTCGTGTGCCACCCCGCCCGGGGTCAGCATCACGGGCGCCGGATGCCCGGCCCGGGCCAGCGTGCAGCGCCGGGACACCGGATCGTAGACCGCGTAGAGACAGGTGGCCCCGACCTCACCGGGGCTTCCCTCGCCGCCCGCCTCCGCGGACAGCCGTACGACGAGGTCGTCGAGGTGGGTGAGCAGCTCGTCCGGGGCCAGGTCGATGTCGGCGAGGGTGCGGACGGCGGTGCGCAGCCGGCCCATCGTCGCCGAGGCCTGGATGCCGTGCCCGACCACGTCCCCGACGACCATCGCGACCCGCATCCCCGACAGGGGGATCACGTCGAACCAGTCGCCGCCCACCCCGGCCCGCGCCGCCGGAAGATAGCGCGAGGCGGCCTCCACGGCGGCCGTGCGGGGCAGGGAGCGGGGCAGCAGGCTGCGCTGGAGGGCGAGGGCGGTCTCGCGCTCGCGGGAGAAGCGGCGGGCGTTGTCGATGCAGACCGCGGCCCGCGCGGTGATCTCCTCGGCCAGCAGCACGTCGTCCGGGGTGAAGGGATCGGGGCGCCGGTACCGGGTGAGGACCGCGACCCCGAGGGTCTGGCCGCGAGCCTGGACCGGCACGGACATCGTGGAGTGGACACCGAACTTCCTCACCCGCTCGCCGCGGACCTTGTTCCAGCTGAGCCACTGGTCCAGTTGTCCGGAGGCCACCGTGGCGACGATGGTGCGGCCCGCCACCAGCGAGTCGGCCTGCGGCGAGGTGGCGGGATACAGCTCGGTGTGTCCCGGCTTCGTCACCGCCATCGGGTCGCCGGGCTCGACCGACTGGTGGGCGGCGCGGCGCAGCTCGACCGGTGCGGCGAGCGTCAACGGAGCCTCGCCGTGCTCCTGAGGGTCCAGCAGATCGACACTGACGAAATCGGCGAGCGCCGGAACGCAGACGTCCGCCAGCTCCTGGGCCGTCCGGGTGACGTCGAGCGTGGTGCCGATGCGCACGCTCGCCTCGTTGACCAGCTGGAGCCGCTCCCGGGCGTGGAAGTTGTCGGTGAAGTCATGGGCGGCCAGACACACGCCCCGCACCCGGCCCGTGGGGTCGGTGATCGGCGCCATCCGGGCCAGCCAGGCATGCGCGCTGTCCTCGCCGCCGGTCCGCATGTACGTCTGGACGTCCTTCGCCCGGCCGGTGCTGAGTACCTGCAGCAGGTGCTCCTCCAGCTCCTCGCTCTGCCGCTTGCCGCCGATCTCGGACAATCTGAGGCCCTGGATGCGCTTCTCGGGCAGCCCGATCACGTCGGCCATGGCGTCGTTGACCCGGCGCAGCCGCAGCTGCTCGTCGTAGACGGCGACGGCGCAGGGCGACTGGGTCAGTACGGCCGTGCCCAGCGGGTCGTCGAGGGAGGGGGGGCCGCCGGGGTCCAGCGGGGTGACCACGAGCCAGTGCCCGGGGCCCCCGTCGGCGCAGACGCGATGGTGGGCGAGCAGCCACACCGACACGGCCGTGCCGTCGCGGTGGCAGAGCGTGAGGGTGCCGTCCCAGCGGGCGCCCACGGGCCCGTCGGGCACCTCCTCATCCCCACTGACAAGGAGACCCGTCACGGGTCTGCCGACGACCTCGGCGGGCGACCAGCCCAGCAGCCGCTGCGCGCCGGCGTTCCACGCGACCAACGTGCCGTCCTCGCCGACGACGGCCCGCGCCGTCGCGGCGTCGTCGAACGGGTACACGAGGGTCATCGTCGACACTCCATTGCGCGCACTCTCAGTGAACAGCCACGTCACTCGGGTGCCAGCCTAGTGCGTCGCCCCCGCGCGCGAACGCCGAACCCCGCTCCTTGCCCGGACCGCCGTCAAGAGGGAAATCCAGCCGATGTGACGCGGGGGACAGATGCAGCTCACCGCACCCTTGACGGCCACAAGTGGCTCACCATCAGATTGTGTTTGTTCACGATCAGTTGTGAGTACTTCTGGGCCCTGATGAGGGAGAGCTGCCATGACGGTCACTCGCAGATCGGTTTTGCTCGCTTCCACGGCCGCCCCGGCTGCGGGCGTGCTCCTGGCCACCCCGGTGACCCAGGCCGCCGAGTCACCCGGGAGCGCTTCCGGCCGCCGTACGGTCGCGCTGCGCGACGGCTGGCGCTTCGCGCTGGTCAACCCGGGCGGGATCACCGATCCGACGGGGGAGTACGCCGACGCGGCGGCCCCCGGTTACGACGACTCGGCCTGGCGCGAGGTCGCGGTGCCGCACGACTGGAGCATCGAGCTCGCTCCGACCCCGGAGAACGGCACCACCAGTGGCACCGGGTTCTTCCCCGGCGGCCTGGGCTGGTACCGCCTTGCCTTCACACTGCCGCCCGCCCTCGCCGGCAAGCGGATCTCGGTGGAGTTCGACGGCGTCTACATGGACTCGTACGTCCACTGCAACGGCACCGAGGTCGGCCGCCACCCCTATGGCTACACCGGCTTCGCCTTCGAACTCACCGACCTGCTCCACACCGACGGCACCACCGAGAACGTGATCGCGGTCAAGGTGCAGAACAGGCTCCCCAGCAGCCGCTGGTACTCGGGCAGCGGTATCCACCGCGAGGCCCGCCTGGTCGTCACCGATCCGGTGCACGTGGAGCGCTGGGGCACCTATGTCACCACACCGGAGATCGCCGAGGACCAGGCCCGCGTGACGGTGCGGACCTCCGTCGTCAACGAGAGCGGCACGGCGAGCCCGGTCGAGATCCGGTCGCGGATCAAGGACCCGCGCGGCCGTACGGTGGCCCGCACGGCGACCACGGTCACAGTCGGGGCCGCCTTCACGGAGACCCACGAACTCACCGTCAGGCACCCTCAGTTGTGGGACATCTCGGAGCCCCACCGCTACACCCTGGAGACCGAACTCCGCGTCGACGGCAAGCCGGTCGACACCTACCGCACCCCCTTCGGCCTGCGCACCTTCCGTTTCGACCCGGACGAGGGCTTCCACCTCAACGGTACCCACCACAAGCTCAAGGGCGTCGACCTCCACCACGACCTGGGCGCCCTCGGAGCCGCCGTCAGCATCGACGCGATCCGTAGACAGATGACCCTCATGAAGTCGATGGGCGTCAACGCCTTCCGCACCTCCCACAACCCGCCCTCCCCGCAGATGATCCAGGTCTGCGAGGAGCTGGGCATCGTGATGCTGGTGGAGGCCTTCGACTGCTGGAGGACTCCCAAGACCCGCTACGACTACGGCCGGTTCTTCGACGAGTGGTGCGAGAAGGACGCGACCGAGATGGTCCTCGCGGCCCGCAACTCGCCCGCGGTGCTGCTGTGGTCGATCGGCAACGAGATCCCCGACTCCACGTCCACCGCCGGGCTCGCCATGGCCGACCGGATCATCGCCGCGATCAAGGCCGTCGACGACACCCGCCCGCTGATCATCGGCTCCGACAAGTACCGCCGCCTGCCCGCCAAGGGCTCTGCCGCCGACCTGATGCTGGCCAAGCTGGACGGCCTGGGCCTGAACTACAACACGGCAAAGTCGGTGGACCAGCTGCACGCCGCCTACCCGCACCTCTTCCTCTTCGAGTCCGAGTCCTCCTCCGAGACCTCGACGCGGGGGGCCTACCAGGAGCCCGAACACCTCAACACCGGCGAGAACCACACCCCGGGCAGACGGGACACCTCGTCGTACGACAACAACCTCTCCTCCTGGACCATGAGCGGCGAGTACGGTCACAAGAAGGACCGGGACCGGAAGTGGTTCGCCGGGCAGTTCCTGTGGTCCGGGATCGACTACATCGGGGAACCCACGCCGTACGACGTCTTCCCGGTGAAGGCGTCCTTCTTCGGAGCCGTCGACACCGCCGGCTTCCCGAAGGACATGTACCACCTCTTCCGCAGCCAGTGGGTCGACGAGCCGATGGTCCATCTGCTCCCGATGACCTGGAACCACGAGGACGGCGACACGGTCGACGTGTGGGCGTACGCCAACGTCCCCGCTGTCGAGTTGTTCCTCAACGGAGAGTCCCTCGGCACCCGGACCTTCGACACGAAGAAGACCACCGACGGCCGGGAGTACCTGGAGACCACCGAGGCGACCGGCGACGACAAGACCTTCACCGACGGCCCCTACCCCGGCAGCTACACCAGCCCGAACGGCAGCGCGGGCAAGCTGCACCTGACGTGGAAAGTGCCGTACGCGCCGGGCGAGTTGAAGGCCGTGGCCCGGAGAGGCGGCAAGATCGTCGCGACCGACGTGCTGCGCACGGCCGGAGCGCCGCACGCCGTACGGCTCACCGTCGACCGCACCTCCCTTGCCGCCGACGGCCGTTCACTGGTCTTCGTCACCGCGGACGTCGTCGACGCCCGGGGCGTGGTGGTGCCGGACGCCGGGCACCTGATCTCCTTCGCGGTCAAGGGCGGCTCCCTCGCCGGGCTCGACAACGGTCGCCAGGAGAGCGCCGAGCGCTATCAGGCCAGCACACGGACCGCCTTCCACGGCAAGGCCCTCGCGATCGTGCGCGCCGGTACCGAGCCGGGAGTCCTGAGGGTGACGGCGAGTGCGGAGGGCCTGCGGCCGGGGACCGCGAAGGTGCGCACCACGCCGACGAGGTCGGCCTCCGTCACCGAGCCGACGGCCTTCACCCCCGACCTTCCGACGCCCCCGAACTACCCTCACGCGGACGCCAGTTACTCCGGACGCCCGGACACCCTCCCGGCCGCCATGCTCGACGGTGACCCTGCCACCGGCTGGTCCAACGCCTTCAGCAAGGCGGCCACCGCTCTGCTGCCCGCCTTCAGCGGGGCGAGGACCGAGGACTGGGTCTTGGTGGACTTCGGACGGACCAGGACCGTCGACCGGGTGGAGGTCTCCTTCACCCTGAGCACGGCTCACAGCCTGCCCGCCGCGGTCGAGGTCGAGGTGGGGGACGGCAAGCGGTTTGTGCCGGTGGAGGGTGTCTCCGTGGACTGGGCCACCGCTTCCGACGAGCCGACGGTGATCACCTTCGCCTCCGTCCGGGGCTCACGCGTCCGGCTGACGATGACCAGCGCCTCGCCCGGCGGGTCCCAGGGTGCCGTGCGGATCAGCAAGTTGGAGATACCCAGCAGTTGACGGAGTGTCATGCCTGCAACAAGCATGGCCTGCGTCCGCATCTGGGAGCGCTCCCATGCCGAGCGTCACCCGCACCTCTCCAGAGGAGCCCAGACGTGAAACGACACAGAACCACCTTGCTGGCCACAACGACCCTGATAGGGGCGGCACTTGTGGGGCTCCCCGCACCCGGTGCCGCCGCCGACGAGGTCGAGCAGCTCAAGAACGGCACCTTCGACACCTCCACCGAACCCTGGTGGACGACCGGCAACGTCACCGCAGGACTGTCCGGCGGACAGCTCTGCGCGAACATACCGGGCGGCACCGCCAACCGCTGGGACGCGGCCGTCGGACAGAACGACGTGACCCTCGTGAAGGGGGAGTCGTACAAGTTCTCCTTCACCGCGAACGGTTCGCCGGAAGGGCATGTGCTGCGAGCCATCGTGGGGCTCCAAGTGGCGCCCTACGACACCTACTTCGAGGTGAGCCCGCAGCTGAGCGTCTCTGGGAACTCCTACTCCTACACCTTCACCTCGCCCGTCGACACCGCCCAGGGCCAGGTCGGCTTCCAACTCGGTGGCAGCGCCGATCCGTTCCGCTTCTGCATGGACGACGTGTCCCTGCTGGGCGGGGTCCCGCCCGAGGTGTACGAGCCCGACACCGGACCGCGTGTACGAGTGAACCAGGTCGCCTATCTGCCCGCCGGGCCGAAGAACGCCACCCTGGTCACCGACGCCACGGCGAAGCTGCCCTGGCAGCTCAAGAACTCCTCCGGCGCCGTCGTCGCCCACGGCTGGAGCGTGCCGCGCGGCACCGACGTGTCCTCCGGACAGAACGTCCACTCGATCGACTTCAGCACCTACAAGAAGCGCGGCGAGGGACTCACCCTGGTCGCCGACGGCGAGACCAGCCGGCCCTTCGACATCGGCACGAGCGCCTACGAGCAGCTCCGCACCGACGCCGCGAAGTACTACTACACCCAGCGCAGCGGCATCGAGATCCGCGACGACCTGCGGCCCGGCTACGGCCGTGCGGCCGGACACGTCGACGTGGCACCCAACCAGGGTGACTCCGACGTGCCCTGCCAGCCGGGTGTCTGCGACTACACCCTCGATGTCACCGGCGGTTGGTACGACGCCGGCGACCACGGCAAGTACGTGGTCAACGGCGGCATCTCCACCTGGGAACTGCTCAGCACCTACGAACGCTCCCTGCACGCCCGCACCGGACAGCCCGCGAAGCTCGGTGACGGCACGCTCGCCATCCCCGAGAGCGGCAACAAGGTGCCGGACATCCTCGACGAGGCCCGCTGGGAGCTGGAGTTCCTGCTGAGGATGCAGGTGCCGGACGGACAGCCGCTGGCAGGGATGGCCCACCACAAGATCCACGACGAACAGTGGACCGGCCTGCCGCTGATGCCGAGCGACGACCCCCAGAAGCGCGAACTGCACCCGCCCTCCACCGCGGCGACCCTGAACCTGGCCGCGACGGCCGCGCAGGCCGCCCGCCTGTACAAGCCGTACGACAAGGCGTTCGCGGCGAAGGCCCTCGCGGCCGCCCGCAAGGCCTGGACCGCCGCGAGCGCCCACCCCGATCTGTACGCCTCGGAGAGCGACGGCGTCGGAGGCGGCACGTACGCCGACAACAACGTCTCCGACGAGTTCTACTGGGCGGCCGCCGAGCTGTATCTCACCACGGGTGAGAAGGCCTTCGCGGACAGTGTGCTCGCCTCGCCCGTCCACACCGCCGACATCTTCGGCCCCCTCGGCTACGACTGGGCCCGCACGGCCGCGGCCGCCCGCCTGGACCTGGCGACCGTGCCGAACAAGCTGCCCGGCCGGGACAAGGTGCGCCGGTCCGTCGTCGAGGGCGCCGACGGATACCTCGCGACGCTGAGGTCACAGGCGTACGGAATGCCGTACGCGCCGCCGGAGAACCTCTACGACTGGGGCTCCAACCACCAGATCCTGCACAACGGGATCGTCGTCGCCACCGCGTACGACATCACGGGCGGCTCGAAGTACCGCGACGGTGCCGTGCAGAGCATGGACTACCTCCTCGGCCGCAACGCGCTGAACATGTCGTACGTGACCGGCTACGGCGAGGTCAACTCCCACAACCAACACGCCCGTTGGTACGCCCACCAGCTCGACCCGAGCATGCCCAACCCGCCGAACGGGACCCTGGCCGGCGGACCGAACTCCTCCATCCAGGACCCCTACGCGCAGAGCAAACTCCAGGGCTGTGTCGGCCAGTTCTGCTACATCGACGACATCCAGTCCTGGTCGACCAACGAGCACACCATCAACTGGAACTCGGCCCTGACCCGGATGGCGTCCTTCGTGGCGGATCAAGGCTGACGTTCGCGTGCTCCACCAGCTCACCGGGCCGTTCGTGCGCGGTGAGCGTGTGGAGCCGGGCCTGATCGAGCGGCTGGTGCACCTCGACGTACTCACCGTGCGGCAGCCGCTTGATCACCCCGGTCTCACGGCCGTGCAACACCAGCTCCCTGTCCCGGAGTTGCAGACCCAGGCAGATGCGCCGGGTGGCGACGAAGACGACCACGGGGACCACGAACATCCCGATCCGCACGGCCCAGGTGACCGTGTTGATCGACAGGTGCAGCCGGGTCGCCACGATGTCGTTGCCGCCGCCCGCCAGCAGGATCAGATACAGGCTGATCCACGAGGCGCCGATCGCCGTACGGACCGGACGGTTGCGCGGTCGGTCCAGCAGATGGTGTTCCCGCCTGTCCTTGGTGAACCGGGCCTCAAGGAACGGGTAGACCCCGATGAAGACCAGCAGGAGAGGAAAGATCACGACGGGTATCAGCACGCCGAGGATGAGCGTGTGCCCCCAGAGAGTGATCTCCCAGCCCGGCATGACCCGTACCAGGCCCTCCGCGAACCCCAGGTACCAGTCGGGCTGGGCGCCGGTGGAGACCTGGTCGGCGCGGTAAGGGCCGTACGACCAGACCGGGTTGACGCTCGCCACGGCCGCGATCAGCGTGAGCGCTCCGAAGACCAGGAAGAAGAACCCGCCCGCCTTCGCCAGGTACACCGGGAAGAACGGCGCCCCGACCACGTTGCGTTCGGTGCGGCCGGGCCCGGCGAACTGGGTGTGCTTGTGGTAGACGACCAGGATCAGATGGGCGACCACGAGGGCCGCCATGATGCCGGGGATCACCAGGATGTGCAGCGAGTAGAAGCGGGCCACGATGTCATGGCCGGGGAACTCACCGCCGAACAGGAACATCGCCAGATACGTCCCGACGATCGGCACCGACAGAGTGGCGCCGTACACGAACCTGAGGCCCGTGCCCGACAGCAGGTCGTCCGGCAGGGAGTAGCCGAAGAGGCCCTCGAACAGGCCGAGGAACAGCAGTGACCAGCCGAACAGCCAGTTGACCTCGCGCGGCTTGCGGAACGAGCCCGTGAAGAAGTGCCGCATCATGTGCGTGAGCATCCCGGCCACGAAGATCAGCGCCGACCAGTGGTGCAGTTGCCGGATCAGCAGCCCGCCACGCACGTCGAAGCTGATGTCGAGCGTCGAGGCGTACGCCTCCGACATGCGCACGCCGTTCAGGGGTGTGTAACTGCCGTGGTACGTCACCTCGTTCATCGAGGGATGGAAGAAGAGCGTCAGCCACACCCCGGTCAGGATGAGTACGACGAAGCTGTACAGGCAGATCTCGCCCAGCAGGAAGGACCAGTGGTCCGGGAAGACCTTGCGCAGGTACTTCGCGCCGAGCGTGCGGGTGCCGAGCCGTCCGTCGAGCCAGCCGGACAGCCGCTCGCCCTTCGCCGGTTCCACCCGGCGTTCCGTGGCGGTCACGCCTCCTCCTTCTGGACGTGGGTGAGCTTGTCGGGGTTGGTGACGACGAAGAGGTTCGAGACCCGGTCGCCCTCCGGCGTCAGGTCCAGGACGATCACCGCGTACGGCGAACCGTGCTCGAACAGCACCGCCGCGTCGTCGCCGTTGACCCGCCGGAAGCGCAGGTCCAGGTCCCGGTGCTGGGCCCCGCCCCGCTTCGCGTACCCGGAGAGCAGCCGGGCCGCTTTGTCGCGGCCGTGCACAGGGCGCAGGGCCTGCTTGCGCATGCCGCCGCCGTCCGTCCACACCGTCACGTCCGGCGCGAGGATCTCCATCAGCTCCGCGATGTCCCCGCCGATCGCGGCCCGCACGAACCGCTCGGTCGCCTCCCGGCGCACCCGCGGATGCGCCTCGTACAGCGGCCTGCGGGCGTGCACATGGGCCCGCGCGCGATGCGCCAACTGCCGTACGGCGGCCGGGGCGCGGTCGATGATCTCCGCGATCTCGGTGTGGGCGTACCCGAACACCTCGTGCAGCACGAACACCGCGCGTTCCAGCGGGGACAGCGACTCCAGGACCACCAGCATCGCCAGTGACACGGACTCGGTCCGCAGCGCCGGGTCGTCGTCGCTCGTCCCGTCGGCGACGAGGGGTTCGGGCAGCCACGGGCCGACGTACGTCTCGCGGCGGCGGTTGACCACGGCCCGCCGCTGCAAGGCGTGGTTGACGGCGATCCGGACCAGATAGGCACGGGGGTTGTCGATCCCGTCGGGTCCCCGGCGCGACCACGACAACCAGGTGTCCTGGAGCACGTCCTCGGTGTCGGCGACGCTGCCCAGCATGTTGTAGACGACGCCGAACAACAGCTCTCGGTGCTCGACGAAGACACCGGTCGGGTCCTCGGCGTCGGGAACGGGGATCTCGGACATCTCGTGTGGCCTCCCAGTGGCGCGCTCACCACTGCGAGGCCTTGAAGGCCCCGGAATGTGACATCGAGCGGCCGGAATGTGACCCACGCCTCATCTAGGAGGCGTCGTGAAACACGATCCCCAGCGCGTGCCGACGGCCCGAGCGGACGACGCTCACGCCATGCCGCGTCGCCCCGGCCGACCAGCCGCGCTTCGAACGCACCGGACGGTCGCGGGTCGTGAAGACCACGCCGTGGCCCTGGGGGAGCACGGTCGCCGTGCCCCTGGACTGGGCCCGGGGGCGCTGCTCGACGATCAGGAACTCGCCGCCCGTGTAGTCGGTGCCGTACTCGTCGAGGCCGATCACCACCTGGAGCGGGAAGACCAGGTCGCCGAAGACGTCCCGGTGCAGCGCGTTCCAGTCGCCCTCCGTGTACCGCAGGAGGATCTGTGCCGAGCGGTCCTGTCCGGCGGCGTGACAACGCTCCAGCCACTCCCGCAGGGAGTCCGGCCACGGGGCCGGGCGTCCGAGGCAGGCGGCCCAGTCGCGGGCGACGGGAAGCAGGCGGGGGTAGAGCGCGGCGCGCAGAGCGGCGACCGGGGCGGGCAGCTCGTGGGTGAAGTAGCGGTACTCGCCCGAACCGAAACGGTGCCGTGCCATGTCCACGGTGGTCCTGAACAGCTCCGGCTTCTCGTAGAGCGCCGCCAGGTCCCGGCACTCGGCCGGCGTCAGCAGCGGTGCCGTCGGCGCACAGCCGTGCGTGTCCAGCTCGGTGGCGAGCGCGGCCCAGTCGGTCTCGGCGACGCGGGTGCGGGCCAGGTCGGGGGTGAGGGTCATGTCGTCTCGTCCTCGCTGTCGAGGGTGTCGGTCCGCTTTCGAGTGTGGGACGTCGTCCGTCGCCCGTCCGGCGGGAATCGGACACCGTGTCACCGACCTCGCGGTACCGTGGCGAGACCGTGTTGACCTGTGTGTATTTACGGTGAAGTACCTGCGCGGTACCGTGATGGCATGCCAGCTCTCAACGTGGAGTTCAGCGACCGCGAGCTAGAGGACCTGCGGCAGATCGCCAAGGAGCGGGGTACGTCGATGAAGGCCCTCGTACGGGAGGCCGCCACGGCCGACATCGCCCGGCACCGGGCCCTGCAGGAAGGCGCGGAGGCGTTCCGGCGGTTCTTCTCCGCTCACGCCGACGAGTTCGCGGCCGCCTTCCCGGAGGACGAACCGGCCGTCAAGGGCGCGGGGCGGGTCGTCTGACCGATGGCTTCCGTCGTCCACATCGACGTGCCCTGGCTGCTCCAGCGTCACGAAGAGGTCCTGCCCGAGCAGCCCACGATCAACGACTTCTCGGCCCTCGTCGCCGCCGTCGCCCGGCACCGTGTCGATCCGCCCCGCCTCGGCGTCGACTCCGACCCGGCCTGGCGTGCCGCCGCCCTGCTGCACACCCTCGCCCTGCTGAAGCCCTTACCTTCGGCCAACGCCCGCTTCGCCTGCGCCACCGCCGTGGCCTACATGTTCGTCAGCGGCGTCGGGATCGACCCGCCCTACGGCGCCCTCGTCGATCTCGCCCGTGACCTGATCTCCGGCAAGACCGACGTGTACGGCGCGTCCGACCGGCTGCGCTCCTGGCAGATCTGAGAGGCGGACCTGAGACACGGATCTGAGACGTAGAGCTGAGGTCGCCGACCCGTCCGGAGCCGGATCAAAGTGGTCTCGGGCCGGACGCCGACCGCCCCACCCCCGGGGCCGCCGACCGAGGGCGGGAGGAACGGGGTCGGCGGCCGGGGTTTCGCGCGGGAGAGCCGCCGTTCCGCGCGGGGCCTCCGAGAAGGGCCGGTTCCAGTGGACTACCGGTCGTCGCGTGGGGGGAGCGTGCGTGGCGCTCCGGCGCGTGCGCGGGTTTCACACGGGGCGCATGGAATGTCGAAAGCCGGTGCGAGTGAACGCAGTTGCCACGGCATCTGACTATCTTTCAAATGACGTTCATGTTGCTCAGGTGCCTTGTTGGTCACGAGTGACTTGTGCAAGGGTGAACCACCTGAGTGGGGGGCAAGGGCCGGGTCGCATTCGTCCCGTGGGGAACCGGGGTGGAGGGGCGTCGGCGAAATTCGTGCTTCCCACGCCGCGCCCAAAAGGGATGCGCCGTTCGGCACTCCTTTTCGGCAACGAGAACTTCTGTGAGTCCCATGCCCCTGGGAAGGAATCCGCTCAGTGCCAACCCCCCACCCGCCGCTCCCTCCTTACCCGCCGCCCGGTGGCGCCTCCGGAGAATCCGACGAGGATCTCGCCGCCCGGCTCAGGGGCCGTCCCGACGGTGAGGCCGCCCAGGCCGTCGCGCTGCTCATGGCGCGCCACTGGAAACCGGCCCACGAATACGCGGTCATCTGTCTCGCCTCCCCGTCCGAGACCGCCTCCATGGTGGCCGCGGCCGCCTTCCACCAGGTCCTGGACCGGCTCGCGCTCGGCGAACCGGCCCTCGCGCTGCGTCCCAGAGCCCTCGTGGCCGTGCGGGACACGGTCAGGGAGTGGGTGGCCGAGGACCGGATAACCGGGGTTCTGCCGGACCTGGTGAAACCGAACGGCGGCCGCGGTATGCGGGCCGCGAAGTCCATGACCCCCGAAAATCGCAAGCTCGCCGAGCGGTCATTCCAGGCCCTTCCCGGACTCTCCCGCTGTCTGCTGTGGCACACCGAGGTGGAGGCGGAGTCGATTGCCGTGCCCGCCGCACTCCTCGGCATGGACACCGACACCGCGTCGGCGGCCCTCGAACAGGCGCGTGAAAAACTCCGGGAAGGATGTGTACATGCCCATCGGGAACTCGCGCCGACCAAGGATTGCCGCTTCTACAACCGCCTCCTCGACGTTCCGATTCGTCGCGGCGGAGCCCTGCTGCCGGATGTCCAGCAGCATCTCGCGGAGTGCCGCTACTGCCGTTCCGCCGCGGAACAACTGAGCCATTTCGAGGGCGGACTGGGCATCCTGCTCGCCGAGGCGGTACTGGGCTGGGGTGCCCGCCGCTATCTCGAACTGCGCGCCGGGCGTACGCCCCAGGAGACGGCACGCGGCCGCGGCACCGGTCGGCACGGCGCAGCACGCCGCCGTATCCTCGCGCGCATCCCCTCGCCCGGCCGCCGGGGTCCCGGCGAGGGCGGGGGACTGCGGCCCTCGCGGACGGTGCTCACCGGAGTGGGCCTCACCTCCGCGGGGCTCATCGCCGCGATGCTCGCCGCGGGCCTGTGGTCGCACGACGACGGCGCCGACCCGGCCGCCTCCACCAGCGCCACCGGCGGGGGCACGGTTCCGTCCGCCGGCACCCAGCCCCCGGCCACCGCCCAGCTGCCCACCGCGCCGGTGGTGACCCGGCTGCGCAACGCCGCCGCCGACCTGTGCCTCGACATACGGGGCACGGTGAAGGAGGGCGCCGGCACCGAACTGGCCGCCTGCTCGACCGGCGTGACCCAGCAGTGGTCGTACGAGGCCGACGGACTGCTGCGCAGCGCGGCCAATCCGGAGCTGTGCCTGGACTCGCATGCGGACGCGGGTGTGGTCATCCTCGGCACGTGCGCAGACGACAAGGCGAAGCGGGCCGCCGACGTGCGCTACGACCTCACGGTGCGGGGAGAGTTGCTGCCCCGCTGGGATGAGCAGCTCGCCCTCGCCGCCACCAGCGACGATCCGGGCGCTGACATCGTGGTCAAGGTCCGCGACCACTCGGACCAGCAGCTCTGGCGGACGGACCCGGCCTCCAACGCCAGCCCCGGCTCGCTGTCGGTCACCGGGAGCGAGGCCCCGCAGGCGCGGCCCGCGGAGCTCTCGGACCGGATCTAGGCACGGGCCCCACTCATGGATCTCGGGGAGGTCTCCCCTCAGGCGGGGGCCTCCACGAGATCGTCGGGGCCGAGCGTGGCCGGGCCCGCGTGTCCCGAGAGGGCGAGGGTGAGATCGAGCTCCGCGAGCAGACACCGGATCACATGCTCGACGCCCGCCTGTCCGTCGAGGCCCAGGCCGTAGACGTACGGCCGTCCGAGGAGCACCGCGCGGGCGCCGAGCGCGAGGGCCTTGAACACGTCGTCCCCGGTGCGGATCCCGCTGTCGAAGAGCACGGTCAGCCGGTCGCCCACCGCTTCCGCGACCCGCGGCAGCGCGTCGGCCGCTCCGACGGACCCGGCCACCTGGCGGCCGCCGTGGTTGGACACCACGACGCCGTCCATGCCGGCGTCGGCGGCGCGGCGGGCGTCGTCCGGGTGCAGAACGCCCTTGAGGACGATCGGTCCGTCCCAGTTCTCCCGGAGGAACGCCAGATCGGGCCAGGTCTTGCCGGGGTCCGCGAACATGCCGACGAAGTGCAGCACGGCTGCGTTCGGGTCCTCGTGGACCGGCTTGGCGAGGCCCGCCTGGAACGCTGGGTCGGAGAAGTAGTTGGCCGTGCCCACGCCGTGCAGGAACGGCAGATACGCCTGGTCGAGATCGCGGGGCCGCCAGGCCAGCAGCGGGGTGTCCAGGGTGACGACCAGGGCCGTGAACCCGGCCGCCTTCGCCCGGTTGAGGAAGCTCAGGGCCACCTCCGGGTCCTTCGGCCAGTACAGCTGGAACCAGCGCTCGGCGTCCCCCATCGCCTCCGCGACCTGCTCCATCGGTGTACTGGACGCCGACGACAGGATGTACGGCACGCCCTGCGCCGCGGCGGCCCGGGCGGCGGCGGACTCCGCGTCCGGGTGCATGATCGACAGCACTCCGACCGGCGCCAACGCCAGCGGGGCGGGCAGGGAACGCCCCAACACCTCGACGGACAGGTCGCGTTCATGGACGTCCCGCAGCATGCGCGGCACGATCCGGTGCCGCTCCAGCGCCGCCCGGTTCGCCCGTGCCGTACTGCCGTCGCCCGCGCTGCCCGCCACATAGCCCACCGGGCCGGGCCCGAGCCGCTGCTCGGTGAGCTCCTCCAGCCGGGTCAGGTCGGTGGGCAGCCGGGGCACCGCGCCCGACAGCCCGCCCAGGTAGATCTCGTACTGGAAGTCCGCCCAGTGCTTGGCCATCCGTCCGAACCGCCTCTCGTCGTCGGGTCCGCCGACGATATCCGTGGGCGGGCGCCGGTCAGGAGGGGCCGGCCGTGGTCGGGACGGACTCGGCGAGGATCCGGGCCAGTTCGCCCGGCCGGGAGAACATCGGCCAGTGGCCGGTGTCCATCTCGACCAGTTCCCAGCGGTCGCTCTTGAGCAGCTCGGCCACGGCCGGCATCGGTTCGTCACCGTCCAGGAGGCACTTGATGTAGGTCGCCGGGAGCTCGCCGAGGGGACGGGAGAGGACGGCCGGTTCGGTCAGCGTGGCGCCCGGGTGCGAGGTTGAGCCGTCGATGATCCGGGCGATCTGCTCGTCGGTCAGCCCCTGGTCGGCGTAGTAGTCCGCGCCCACGTGCGGCCAGAAGCCGTCGTTCTCCTCGATCTCCTTGCGTACGTGGTCGCTCGGCCACCCCGACAGGAACGACTCGCCGTCCACGGGCACGTTGGAGTCCACGAACACCACCCGCGCGAGGCGGTCACCGATCCTCTCGGCCGCCTGCCCCACAGGTACGCCCGCGTAGCTGTGCCCGACCAGCACCACCTCGCGCAGGTCCAGCCGCTCGACCTCGTCGACGATGTCCCGCACATGCGTCTGCTGTCCCGCCGGGACACCCCGCTTCTCCGCGAGGCCCGACAGCGTCAGCGGATGGGGCCGGTGCCCGGCCGCACGCAGCTCGGCCGCGACCTCGTCCCACGCCGACGCTCCGAGCCTCGCGCCCGCCACCAGTACGAAGTTGGTCATGCCCGCAATGTAGCCGAGGGCACTGACACCGCCCCGGCACCGGTGATCGGCGGCACCGGCACCTCGACGGTACGGGCCAGCCGCGCCCCCTCGGGCCCGTACACGGCCCGCGGTTCGGGGAAGACCCGCAGCAGCGTCAGGAACAGCACCGCGGCCACCACCAGCGAGAGCGGCAGGCTGATGTCGACGCCGTTCGCGAGATCGCCCAGCGGACCGACGAACTGTCCCGGGATGTTCGTGAAGAGCACGCCGAGCACCGCGGACACCCACCACGCGGTCATGCCCCGCCAGTTCCAGCCGTGCGCGAACCAGTAACGCCCGCCGCGCTGACGGCGGTTGAAGACCTGGAGGGCGTCCGGGTCGTACCAGCCGCGCCGGGTCCAGAATCCCAGCATCATCACGACCATCCACGGCGTGGTGCAGGTGATGATCATCGTGGCGAAGGTCGAGATGGACTGCACGAGGTCCAGGCCGAACCGTCCGACGAAGATGAACGCGATCGACAGGACCCCGACCAGCACCGTCGCCTGCACCCGCGACAGCCGCGGGAACACCGAGGAGAAGTCGAGCCCGGTCCCGTACAGCGCGGTCGTGCCCGTCGACATACCGCCGATCAGGGCCAGCAGACACACCGGCAGGAAGTACCAGCCCGGCGAGATCGCGAGCAGCCCGCCCACGAAGTCCGGGGCGGCCGGATCGACGTAGTCCGGCGCCTTCGCCGCGATGATGCTGGCGGTCGCCAGGCCGAACAGGAACGGCACCAGGGTCGCGATCTGGGACAGGAAGGCGGCGCCCATCACCCGGCGGCGCGGGGTGCTCGCGGGGATGTAGCGCGACCAGTCACCGAGGAACGCGCCGAAGGACACCGGGTTCGACAGCACGATGAGCGCCGCGCCGATGAACGACGGCCAGAACAGGTCCTTCGTCGCCGCGTCCGCCGTGTCCGTGAAGACGCCCGCGTACGACGCGTCGAAGTCGCCGGCGAAGGCGAGCGCGCCGAGCAGGAACAGCACGGTCGCCGAGGTCACCGCGACCTTGTTGACGAACAGCATGAATCGGAAGCCGTACACGCAGACCGCGAGGACAAGGCCTGCGAACAGTGCGTACGCGACGGCGTACGTCAGATCGCCGCGGCTCAGGCCGAAGAGCCGATGAGCGCCGCCGACCAGGGCGTCGCCGGAGCTCCACACCGAGATGGAGAAGAAAGCGATCGCGGTCAGCAGGGAGAGGAAGGAGCCCACCACGCGGCCGTGCACGCCGAGGTGAGCGGAGGAGGAGACGGCGTTGTTGGTGCCGTTGACCGGGCCGAACACGGCCATCGGACACAGGATCAGTGCGCCGACCAGCACTCCGAGGAGGGTGGCGGCGAGGCCCTGCCAGAAGGAGAGGCCGAACAGGATCGGGAAGGCGCCGAGGACACAGGTGGAGAAGGTGTTGGCGCCACCGAAGGCCAGGCGGAACAGGTCGAGGGGACTCGCCGTGCGGTCCGCGTCGGGGATGCGGTCCACTCCGTGGGTCTCGACCTCGGTGAGGGACTGCTTGGCGGTGTCGGGCTGCGGGGACAAGGGGGCTCCAGCGGGAAAGAGGCGGTGGAGCGCGGGGTGGCGCGGCGGGGGAGGACGGTCCGTGTCCACCGCGGGGTGTGCGGCGTACGCGGATGCCGTCCTGCTGGGGTGTGCCGACGGTACGGCCCTCGGAAGCACCCCAGCCAGTGGACGTTTCATCCATCTTCTGCGTCCGCGCTGGAGGAATCGTCCATGGTGGAGGAGTCGTCCGTCGTGGCGGAATCGGCCGTCGCGGCGGTATCGGCCGTCGTGGCGGAATCGGCCACCTCCACATCCGGCCCCTGGGCCCGCACCCGCTGGACGTGTTCCAGGGACTCCCGCAGTTCGGCGAGCCAGTCGTCGGTGTGCCGCTCGACCAGTCGCACGCACCAGGCGAGCGCGTCGCTACGGCTGCGGGCGACCCCGCCGGCGATCAGGGTGTCCAGGACCCGGCGCTCCGGCTGCCGCAGCCGCGTCATGACGGGCGCGGCCACATGTGTGAACAGGGTGCGCTCACCTTCGCACTCCACGCCCCAGGACACCTTGCGGCGGAACTTGTGCTCGGCCTCGCGCGCGACCGCGATCCGGTCCTCCCGGGTGCGCTCCCGGAACTCCTGGATCCGGCCCTGTACGGCCGCTTCCCGCTCGGCGGCCGAGACGTCCTCGGCGAGCCGCGGTCCGGGGATGCGGCCGATCACGGTGATCTCCTCGCGGTCGACGACCACCTCGACCAGGCCCTCGAAGAGCTCGTCGGGCAACCGGCCGGTGAACCAGCCGCGCAGCTTCTCTCGTTGTTCGTCGGTAATCATGTAATGACGATTACTCCGCAGCTTCATGAACACAAGGGGTCCGGCCGGGCTGCGCTCACGGCTGAAGCGGAATGTTTCAGGCCTATTGCCGAGGCGGGGTAATCAGGCCATCCGGTCGGATCGGGCGATCAAGAACCGCACTGTTGAGCGGGGTGGCCGTTCGAATGATGTGACTTCACGCCACTGATTCAACACGCAAGGTTACTGAAAGCTGTGGGGTCGATGTGAAGTTCGGGTCAGGACTCGGCAGACTCGCGCTCGCCGCTCCGGCACCGACCGAGCCGGAGGGCACACCCTCGAATCCAGCGGAAGGATGCACACAATGCGGAACACCGCGCGCTGGGCAGCGACCCTCGGCCTCACGGCCACCGCCGTATGCGGACCCCTGACCGGGGCCGCCGTCGCCGAACCGGCTGCCGCCCCGATGGGTCTCTACGCCCCGTCGGCCCTCGTGCTCACCCTCGGCCACGGCGAGAGCGCCGCCACCGTCACCCCGGAACGTGCCGTGACCCTCACCTGTGCCCCGACCTCCTCGGGCACCCATCCGGCCGCGAGCCTGGCCTGCGCCGAACTGCGCGCCGCCGGAGGTGACTTCGACGCCCTGGCGGACAGATCCGACGCGCAGTGCACCAAGGAGTACGCCCCCGTGGTCGTCACCGTCGACGGCGTGTGGCGGGGCAAGCGGCTCTCCTACGAGCGCACCTTCGCCAACGAGTGCGTGAAGAGCTCCTACGGGACGAGCGTCTTCACGTTCTGAGGGACCGGGATCGCGAGGTTTCCGTGACTTGCCCGAGGGGCCCGCAACTGGGGAGTGCCGCCTCTCTCACGGAACCCCGTGATCCCGTACCGAGGGCCGGCGGACGGAGTGGGGCCGTCCGCCGGACCCTCGGGTCATTCGCGCTCGGGAAGCTCGGAGGATTCGGGAATTTCGAGCGGTGCGGGAAGCTCGGCCAGGGGTGGGAAGCGGGCCCACAGGCCCGAGGCGCGCAACAGCCGGCGCAGCCGCGGCCCCTCGGCGATCACGCGCAGTCGCCCGCCGCGTTCCTTGGCCCGGGAGTCCGCGCGGCACAGCACCCGCAGACCCGAGCAGTCGAAGAACTCCACAGACCTCAGGTCCACCAGCACGTCCGGCCGCACGGTCGCGGTCGCCGCGTCCAGATGCTCCGCGAGGAAGCCCGCCGTCGCGAGATCGATCTCGCCGACGGCATCCACCACCGTGAAGCCGCCGTCCACCCGGGTGCGGGCATACGGGTTCGCCGCGGGCGTTTCGGGAGCGCCGTCATCGGACTCAGGCGTCATGGCCGCTCCACCTCGGCGAGGGACGCATTCGATCTCGGTAGTTACCCCGCAGCGGCCCGGAACATCCATCCAGTGGGGCCCGCAAGATCTGGTTCACTCGACCCGCTGAATTTCTGTCAATTGCATTGACTTTCTGTCTATGGGTGAGTCCGCTCCCGGTGGCTGGTGTCGCACCAGGGGTAGCGGCGACTGCGCCGACAGGTGCACAGGGCGACCCGGAAGCGGTCGGAGACGACCGTGCTCCCGTCCTCCAGTTCCACTTCCACGGGACCCTCGACAAGCAGCGGACCCCGGTGCTGGACCCGGATGCGGCACGGTCGGTCAGAGGGGGAGTTCGGCACGGACGACCACCAGCTCTTCTTTCTCGTCGGCGGAGTCGGCGGCATCGGCGGACAGCAGACCGCACTCGCGCAGCCAGTCCTCTCGGGTGCGCAACACCGGGCCGAACGCGATCCGGTGACGGCGGGTCACGGCGGCCTTCAGACCGGCCGCACGCAGATGCCCGACCGTCCGTCCCGAGTCGCTCAGTTCGGAGTGCACGATCAGCAGCACCCCTCCGGGGCGCAGCAGGGTAGGCGCCTCACAGCAGACCCGGTCCAGCACGAACCGCCCGTCACGGCCCGCGTCCCAGGCCCGAGCCCTTCCGCGGGGCGGCCGGACGCCCGTCGGGGTCGGCACGTACGGCGGATTGGTCAGGATGAGATCGAAGGACCGGTCCCGTACGGGGGCGAACAGGTTCCCGCGGTGCACCCGGACCGAGGCCCCGGTCAGCCAGGCATTGGCCCGGGTCGTGCACACCGCCCGCCACGACACGTCCACGGCGGTCACCCGGCCACCCCGACGCGCCGCCTGCAGCGCCAGCGCACCGGTCCCGGTGCCCACGTCGAGGACGTCCGCGCCCGGCGGCAGCGGTTCTTCGGACAGCGCCCCTGCCAGGAGCGCGGTGTCCTCCTGCGGGGTGTACACGCCGGGGAGGGCCAGAGGCGGAATCAGCGATTTCACTTCGGCCAGGTACCCCGGCATTCAGGAAATATGGGGGATTTCGGAATGCTGGGCTGTGCGCAGGGACGAGCGTCCGGCGCGCCAGTCGTGCAGGAGACGGTCGGCGAGACGGTCCTCGACCTGCCCGGTGACATCGATGCCGAAGGTGACGTCGGGGGTGAGGTGCGGTTCCTCGGCCAGGAGTCCGCCGATGACGTCGTGTCGTACGACCTGTTCGTGGACGGCGTCGGCCTCGACGTGCTCGTCGTAGAAGTGCTCGGCGGCCGGCCCCGCGCCCGTGCGGCGCATCGCCTCGGCGAGTCGCCGGGAGCCGGGCGAGGAGGTGATCTCGACGGCCGCGAAGTGGCCCACGAGCGCCCCGCGCAGGCTGCGGTGCAGGCCCAGCAGGGACATGAGGTTCACCGTGGCGAGCATTTCCGCGCAGGCCGCCTCCAGGTAGTGCCCGTACGTCGTGTCCAGGCCCAGGTCGATCATCAGGTTCGCGAAGAGCCGGGCGTGGACGCGGTCGGGTCGGCCGCCGCCGAACTCGTCGAACTCCACCGCCGCCATGCCCGCCTTGGCCCGGCCCCACAGGCGCGGCAGCACCCACGCGTGCGGGTCTGCCTCCTTGAGGTGGTAGAGCGAGCGCTGGGCCGCGTACTCGCGCACCTGCCACAGCTCGCCCTCCTTGCTCAGGAAATGGCTGATCCCCGTGCCGTCGACCGGTTCCACGAGAAGCCCGGCCAGCGCGTCCTCGACGCTGTCGTGGACCGGGGTGTCCGTGCGCAGGGCGGACAGGAAGCGGTGTTCCAGGGCCGCCCGGGTGCGCAGCAGACCGGGGTCCCACTCGTGGTCGGGGGACACGGCGGCGAATCCGCGGTAGTGCAGTTCGTAGCAGAGATACAGGGCGAGCTGGAGGTCATCGCCGTACACGTCCGCCCCCGCGACGGCCTCGGGACGTGGCAGCGGCCCGGCGCCGAGCAGGTACTCCTCGACGGCCGCGGAGACGGGTCCCCGGGCCGACGGCAGCGGTGGTCCTTGACGGTCGTGATCCATGTGGCCCGGGTACCCGTGCGGCGGCGGGTCACCCCGGGAGTGGTCGGCGAACAGGCCGGTCGCCCACAACCGGGACGCGGGTGTGGGCGACACCGGCAACGAGGACGGCGCAGGTCACTCGCCCTCCGACTCCTCCTGGGCGCGGGTGTTCGGGGTGATGGCCTCTCCTGCCTCGCCCCGGCGCCCGCTCTCGTCGTCGGAGTCCTGGGTGTGCTTCTCGGCGTCCTCGATCTCCTGGAGGACTTCCCCCAGGGCGGTCTCAGGCTTCTGCTCCTTCTGGGGCACGGTGGTTCCTCTCCTCTGTGATTCGTTCAGCGTGTGGCGGCCGCGATGCGCAGCGGCACCGGGTCAGGGGGAGTGGTCTCCTCGTTGCGGCGGGCGATCTCAGCCCACCAGGACGGGCCGTCTTCGATGTGGCGCAGCAGCACTCCCTCGCGGATCGCCCAGGGGCAGATGGTGACCGTCCTGATGCCGGTGAGCTTCATCGCCGTGTGCCCGACCACCGCACCCGCGAGGCTCTGCGCGGCGCGCGGGGCGGAGATTCCTGGCAGTTCGGCTCGCCGTGCGGCCGGAAGCAGCGCCAGACAGTCGATGGCCTCCCGAAGGTCGGCGCGGCGCATCCGACGCTCCACGAAGGGCCCACGCCGTCCGGGCGGGGTTCCGCAGAGCCGTCCCAGTTGCTCGAAGGTGCGCGACGTGGCGACCGCGGTACGCGGTCCCTCCCAGCGGATTCGGGAAGCGACGTCCCGGAGCTGGTGGCGGACCTTTCGGCGCAGCGCGCGCATCGCCTCCGGGGACGGCGGGTCCTGCCCCTCGAAGAACTCGTGGGTCAGCCGGCCCGCACCCAGCGGCAGTGAGGCCACGAAGTCCGGCAACCGGCCGCGCCCGAAGGCGACTTCGAGCGAACCGCCGCCGATGTCCATCAGTGCGAGCGGTCCCGACCGCCAGCCCATCCACCGCCGCGCCGCGAGGAACGTGAGCTCGGCCTCCACCTCACCCGGCAGGGTGCACAGATCGACGCCGGTGCGTGTCCGGACGGCCCGCAGCACCTCCTCGCGGTTCGGCGCGGCGCGCACGACGGCGGTCGCGAAGGCCAGCGGCCCGGCCGCGCCCCACCTCGCGGCGGTTCGGTTCGCCCCCTCGACCGCCTCCACCAGCCGCTCCACGGCCTCCTCGGGCACCGGGCAGCCCGGCCGCACATGATCAGACAGTCTCAACCGCCATTTCGCCGTGTGCACCGGCAATGGCACCCCGCCCTCGGCGTCCGCGACGACCAGCCGGACCGTGTTCGAGCCCACATCAACCACGCTTATCCGCATGGCCCTGTGGGTACCCAGCCGGAGCCCGCTGCAACGTCAGCCGTCGTGCCGGGGCGTCGCTCTCGGCCACCATCCGGGCACCGGTCGTCGATACCGCTCGTACTCGGTACCGAACGTCCGCGCCAGCTCGGACTCCTCGTACCAGCGGGCGAACGCCCACATCAGCAGCCCAGCACCGGGCCCGTACACGAACAGCGCCGCCCGCGCGAGCAGCGGGCCCTGACCGGCCACGTCCCGGTACAGCCCGCCCACCACCAGGTGCTCGGTTGGCGCGACCGGCGCGGGAGTGCCCAGCCCCTCGATCACGAACCGCCCGAACGCCCACAGCAGCCCGAGCACGCCCGCGGTCAGTGGGAGCAGGCCGAGCAGCCGGAGAGGCAGTCACCAGTCGCCGATTGCCGGCCGGTCAGCCACCACGGCAGCAGCAGCGCCACGGTGCCGGGTGCGAGTGCGAGGGAGAGCCGGGGCAGCGGGAAGGGCCGCCGTCTCCCTGCTGACGGCGGCCCTTCGGACCGAGCGGCTCCTGCGGTGGCGGTTACATGTGTACGACGGGTGCGGCCTCCGCGTCCTGCTCCGGCACCCCGCGCCGGAAGAGCAGGAAGGCGATCAGCGCACCGGCGGCGAACAGGCCCGCCGACCACCAGAAGGCGGTGGTGTAGCTCTCGATGGTCGCCTGGGCCTGGACCAGCTTGTTGGTGGCGTCCTTGCCGACCATGTAGGCGGTGGCGGCGCTCGCGGCCAGTGTGTTCAGCAGTGCGGTGCCGATCGAACCGCCCACCTGCTGCATGGCGTTGACCGTCGCGGAGGCGACGCCGGCGTCCTCGGCCGCGACCCCGCTGGTGGCCAGCTGCATGGCCGGGGGCATGACCAGGCCGAGGCCGAGGCCGGTCACGATCAGCTGCGGGAGCACCGCGGAGACATAGCTGGAGCCGACGCCGATCCCGGTCAGCCAGGCCATGCCGACCGCGGCGACCGCGAAGCCCAGCGGGATGACCGCCTTCGGCCCTATCCGGGGGACCAGCATCGTGGTGCCCACCTGGGCGGCCACCATCAGTGCGGCGACCATGGGCAGGAAGGCCACACCGGTCTTGGTCGGGCTGAAGCCCAGGTTCAGCTGGAGGTAGTAGGTGAGGAAGAGGAACACACCGAACATGCCGCTGCCGGAGATCAGCACGGCCAGGAAGGAGGCGGCGCGGTTGCGGTCCAGCAGGATGCGCAGCGGCAGCAGCGGATGCGCGGCCCGGGTCTGCCACCGGGCGAAGGCGGCCAGCAGCGCACCGCCCGCGATCAGAAAGCCCCAGGTCGCGGGCGAACTCCAGTCGTGGGTCTCGGCGTTCGAGAAGCCGTAGACCAGGGAGAAGAGTCCGGCGGCGACCAGCACGGTGCCGGGCACGTCCAGCTTGGAGTTCGCGGCGTCGCGGTGGTTGTGCAGCAGCAGCCAGCCGCCCGCGAAGGCGACCACGGCGATGGCGACGTTGACATAGAGCGTCCAGCGCCAGTCCAGGGCGTCCGTCAGGATGCCGCCGAGCAGCAGGCCCACCGCACCACCGGCACCGGCGATGGCGCCGTACACGCTGAACGCCTTGGCGCGTTCCTTGGCGTCGGTGAACGTCGTGTTCAGCAGCGAGAGCGCGGCGGGTGCGAGGAGTGCGCCGAACGCGCCCTGCAGGGCACGGGCGGTGACCAGCATCTCGAAGTTGGTTGCGGCGCCGCCGAGCGCGGAGACGGCTGCGAAGCCGACGACACCGACGAGGAAGGCGGTCTTGCGGCCGAACAGGTCGGCGATCCGGCCGCCGAGCAGCAGCAGGGAGGCGAACGCCAGCGCGTACGCCGTGACGATCCACTGGCGGTTGCCGTCGGAGAACCCGAGGTCGGCCTGGGCCGAGGGCAGTGCGATGTTCACGATGGTGGAGTCCAGGACGACCATCAGCTGGGCGAGTGCGACAACGGCGAGAATCCACCACCGCTTGGGTATGGCGCCGGGCCGCGCCTCGATGGCGCCCTCCTGGCTCTCGGTCAGAGTCTTCTGGGACATGGGAAACCACTCCAGGGAAAGTCGGCTGGGCTTTACCAATTCGTAAACGAAACGGTTTCGTACACATCGAGGCTAGACCACTTCCAGCGAAACGGCAACGTTTCGCTGGGGAAGGGGAGCGGGTATGTGTTGCGGGGTCTTCGAGGCGGACGGGGCGCGGCTGTGTTGCGAGGTGCGGCGGCCGCCGGTTCGCGGAAACGGTGCGCGGTGAGGGGGTGTCCGCCGGCCCGACGGCCTCTGGAAGTGGTTCCTCGGCAACCGGAACGCCCCCTTCCCGAGCGTGCCGTATTCCTTGACTGGAATATAACTGCTGAGGCATATTGGAATCATGTCCGACGCCGCACTCTGGACCGCTCTCGCCGACCCCCACCGACGGGCCATCGTCGCGCTGCTCCTGGAGCGCCCCCGGCCCGTCGGGGAGATCGTGGAGGCGTGCGGACTGAGCCAGCCGAGCACCTCCAAGCATCTGAAGGTGCTCAGGGAGGCGGGTCTGGTCCGGGTACGACAGGACGCGCAACGCCGTGTCTACGCCCTGGACCCGGCCCCCATCGCCGAGCTGGACGCCTGGCTGGCCCCGTACCGCAGGCTCTGGAACACCAGCCTGGACATGCTCGGCAGCCGTTTGGACGAGACCGCGTCCGACACCCCCGAGGAAACCCGCCCCTAAGGACTGATCCACCATGGCCGCAGACCTCACCGGCACCTATCTGACCCTGGACGACGGCCGCCCGGCCGTCCGCTTCAGCCGCACCTACGACCATCCCGTCGCCCGCGTCTGGCAGTTCGTGACCGACGCCGACGAACTCGCCCACTGGTTCCCGTCCCACGCCGAGATCGAGCTGCGCCCCGGCGGCACGATCAAGTTCAGCGGCGACCCCCACATGGACGACTCCACCGGCCGGGTCATCGCCGTCGACGAGCCCCGGCACCTGTCCTTCGAGTGGGGCGGCGACGAACTGCACTTCGACCTGGAGCCGCTGGACGACAAGCGGACGCGGTTCACGCTCACCAACGTCCTGAGCGCCACGGACACCGCGGCCCGCAACGGCGCAGGCTGGGAGGTGTGCCTCGCCGCCCTCGACGCACGGGCCCGCGCCGAGCGCCTGGACCGGCCGCAGTGGAAGGAGCTCTACCAGGCGTACGTCGACGCAGGGCTGCCCTCGGGGGCGCCGGTCCCCGGCATGGACTGACCCGTCACGCCATCTGCCGTCGCACCAGCTCGTGCAGTCGCCCGCCGGTGTCCGCGAGGAGTTGTGCGGGCGGGCCCTGCTGGGCGACCTTGCCGTTCTCCATCACGATCACGCGGTCCGCGTCCAGCACCGTCGACAGGCGGTGGGCGATGACGATCCGGGTGGCGTTGAGGGCCTTGGTGGACTCGATGACCGTGCGCTGGGTGTCGTTGTCCAGGGCGCTGGTCGCCTCGTCGAAGAAGAGGATCCGGGGCCGCCGGATCAACGCCTGGGCGATCATGAGCCGTTGGCGCTGACCGCCGGAGACGGCGCCGCTGCCCGAAACAATGGTGTGCAGTCCCATCGGCATGCGCTGGATGTCCTCCGCTAGCCCCGCCATCGCGGCCGCCGCCATCGCCTCCTCCGGGGTGTAGGGCTCGGTGCCGCAGATGACGTCCATGATGGACCCGGTGAACGGCTGGGCGTGCTGCAGCACGACACCGCACTGCCTGCGCACCGCCGACTGGTCGAGGGCGGCCAGGTCCTGGCCGTCGTAGAGGACACTCCCCAAGACCGGGCGGTCGAAGCCGATCAGCAGTCTGAGCAGGGTCGACTTCCCGCAGCCGCTCGGGCCGACGATCGCCACGAACTCGCCGGGCCGGATCCCGAAGGACACGTCGTCGAGGATCAGGGGACCGTCGTCGGAGTAGCGGAAGGAGAGCCCGCGGGCCTCCATCGCTCCGGTGAGCGGTCCCGGCCGGGTGCTCGCGGTGCGGACCTCGGGCGACGCCTCCAGAACGGGCTTGATCTCCTCGAACAGCGGGAGCGCGGCCACCGCCGAGACGAAGGAGCCGGTGAGCTGTGTGACCGCGGTCAGCAGCATCGTCACCGAGGTGTTGAAAGTGAGGAACTCCGCCGCCGACATCGAGCCACGTGCCGGGCCCGCGAGCAGCATGAACATCAGCAGGGTGCACAGCGGGAGATAGACCGAACCCATCACCGTGGTGAGGTTCTTGATGCGGCCGACCTTCTGCTGGAGCTCGCGGCTGCGGGCGAACTCCGAGGCCCAGGCCGCGTACGCGTAGTTCTCCGCCGCCGCCACCCTGAGCTTGGGCAGCCCGCGCAGGGTCTGGAAGGCCTGGTTGTTCAGCTTGTTGCTCAGCACCACGAGCCGTCGCTGCCAGCGCACCTGCCACAGCCCGAGCCCTAGGAACCCGGCCGCGATCACGACGAGCATGCCGATCGCCGCCATGGCCATCGGGACGCTGTACCAGAACAGCAGGCCCAGGTTCATCGCGCCGACGGTCACCGACTGGGCGATCGTCGGACCGATGCCCGCCATCATCCGGCGGATCGAGCTGATACCCATGGCCTGACTGGCCAGTTCACCGGTCGAGCGCTCGGTGAAGAACTTCGTCGGCAGCCGCAGCAGCCGGTCCCACACCGCCGGTTGGAGGGTCGCCTCGATACGGCCCTCCAGACGGAGCATGGTGAGGTTCTGCAGCAGCATGAAGGCCGCCGTCACCACACCGCTCACCATGACCGCCAGACAGACCTGCACGATCAGATCCGTCTGCGCCTTCGGCACGAACTCGCCGAGGACCTTGCCGGTCGCGATCGGGACCAGCGCCCCGATCGCCACCGTGACCAGACCGCTGAGCAGCAGGTTCGTCACATCGCCGCCGGTGCCGCGCATGCTGAACCGGAGGAGGCCGAGGGGACTCAACTTCCGGTCGGGCAGCGGGCGGTAGAACATCACCGCGCGCGGCTCGAACTCCTCCGCGTTGTCCTTCTCGATCGGTGTCTCGCGTCCCGTCGCCGGATGCACGGCCACATAGCCGCCGCGCCGCCACAGCAGCGCGACCGGCGCACCCGACAGGGCCCGATGCCCCACCAGCGGGCCCACGTTGTCCCGCCACCAGCTGCCGTCCAGGCGCACCGACCTGATGCGGACGCGGGAGGCGAGGGCGATGCGCTCGACCGGGTCGAGACGGTCGCTCTCGGTGCCGCTGTGCGCGTTCTCGGCGAGCGGGATCCCGGCCGCCCCGGCGACCAGCTTGCAGGCCGCGTAACTCGCGTCGGCGTCGGCGGCCGTCGCGCGCTGCTTCGACTTGCCGATGGACGCCAGCAGGGTCCGGTCGGCCTGGGCGCGCACCGCCTCACCGGCCTTGATACCAGCGGCAGTCCGGGTCTCATGGGTGCGCTCCAGCTGCTCGATCCAACGGTCAAGCGTGGTCAGCAGCCGGTACTGCTGGTCGACCATGGACTGCCAGACCCCGGGATCCATCAGCAGATCGGCGGCCGCCTCGGCGCCGTAGAGCGAGCCGTACTGCACACTGCCCGGCGGCACCTGCATCCAGAAGACGTCGTCGTCGGTCGGGGCGGCGGCCCGCTCGTCGGCCATCGGCGCCTGGAAGAGGATGGCGAGACTACGGCCGACACCGAGCGCGAGGGCGTATTCCAGTGGGCTGGTCGTCGGCGGCACGTACTGGGGGTTGCCGTACTCGTCGTACGACCACGTCTGGGTGTGCGCGGGCTCGTACAGCTCGCGCAGTCCGATGCGGTGCACCACGCAGTCCCTGAGCGGGCGTGCCACCAGGGTGTGCTGAGGGCCCGCCACCGGTCCGAGGAGCAGCGCGCCCGGTTCCAGGCGGCCCAGGTGGTGCCAGTGGCCCTGCTGTCCGGCGTCCACCGCGAACAGGTCCACCGCGCCCGACACGACCAGCCAGAGCACCTGCGGCCCTTCGAGGTCGATACGGCTGAAACCGGCGCAGTCGACCCGCGTGCCCATCTGCCCGAGCGCATTGAGGACGAGGTCACCGTCTTGGGGGGAGGTCATGTCACCGTTCCTTGACCAGCGCCGCGTACGCTCCGCCGCGCGCCACCAGCTCCGCGTGCCGCCCGCGTTCCACGATCGTGCCGTGCTGCAGTACGACGATCTCGTCGCTGTCGCGCACGGTGCTGAGCCGGTGCGCGATCACCACACAGGCGCAGCCGCGCTTGCGCAGATTGTCCATGACGACCTGCTCCGTCTCCGCGTCCAGCGCGCTGGTCACCTCGTCGAGGACCAGGATGCTGGGTCGACGCACCAACGCCCGCGCGATTTCGAGCCGTTGGCGCTGGCCGCCGGAGAAGTTGCGGCCGTCCTGCTCGACCCTGCTGCGGATGCCGCCGGGCCGTCGCTCGACCACGTCGTACAGGGCCGCGTCCCGCAGCGCGTCCACCACGGCGTCGTCCGGGATCGACGGGTCCCACAGCGCCACGTTGTCGCGCACCGAGCCCTCGAACAGGAAGACGTCCTGGTCGACGAAGGACACCGAGGAGGCGAGCGCTCCGCGCGGAATGTCGTCCAGGCGCTGTCCGTCGATGCGGATCACGCCCTCCCAGGGGGCGTACAGGCCCGAGATCAGCCGGGAGACGGTCGACTTGCCGCTGCCCGAGCCGCCGACCAGCGCCACCTGCTGGCCCGGACCCACCGTCAGGTCGAAACCGGTGAGCAGCGGCTTGTCGAGCGGGTTGTAGCCGAAGGTGATGTTCTGGAGCTCGACATGGCCGTGCAGTCGGCGGGTCGAGTCGCCGGCGCCGGGGCGGTCGTAGAGCGGGTCGGCCTTGAAGTTCTCCACGTCCTTCAGACGGGCCACGTCGGCCGCGAAGTCCTGGATGCGGCCCGCCACACCGTTGAGGCGGGTGATCGGCGCGGTGAAGCGGGTGACCAGGGACTGGAAGGCGACCAGCAGACCGACGGAGATACCGCCCTCGACCGCCCGCATACCGCCGATCCAGAGGATGAGAGCGCTGTTGAAGGTGGCCAGCATCGGCGCGACCACGCCCAGCCAGGCGCTCGGCACCCCGAGCCGCTGCTGCTCCTCCAGCGTGGTGGCGTGCTGTCCGGCCCACTTGCGGAAGTAGCCGTCCTCGCCGCCGGTCGCCTTCATCGTCTCGATCAACTGCAGGCCGGTGTAGGCGGTGTTGGTGAGCCGGGCGCTGTCGGCGCGCAGTTTCGCCGTGCGGGTGGCCCGCAGTCGGATGACGACCCGCATGGCCACCACGTTCAGCAGGGCCACGCCGATGCCGACGTAGGTGAGCTGCGGGTCGTAGGTGTAGAGCAGGATCGCGTACAGGACCACGACCACGGCGTCGACGCCCGCTGCCGCGAGGTCGCGGGCCAGGGTCTCGGCGACCTGGTCGTTGGACTGGAGGCGCTGGACCAGGTCGGCCGGGCTGCGCTGGGAGAAGAACGTCACCGGCAGCCGCAGCAGATGGCGCAGGAAGCGGGCGCTGGAGAGGGTCGAGGAGATGATGCGGCCGTGCAGCAGGTTCGCCTGCTGGAGCCAGGTCAGCGCGAGGGTGAGGGCCACGCAGGCGCCCATGGACGTGAACAGCACGCCGAGCAGCGAGGTCTGCCCCCCGATGAGGAACATGTCGATGTAGGTGCGGGACAGCGCGGGGGTGGCCGCACCGACCAGCACCAGCAGCAGGCTCGCCAGGACCGCCGCCGGCATGGTGCCCGCGGTACCGCGAAGCCGGGCCGGCATCGCGCCCAGGATGCCCGGCTTGCGGCCGCCCCTGGCGAAGCCCTCGCCGGGCTCCATCACCAGCACCACACCGGTGAAGCTGCCGTCGAAGTCCTCCATGGGGACGAAACGGCGGCCCTTGCCCGGGTCGTTGATGTACACCCCGCGGCGGCCGAAGCGGCGGCCCATTCCGTCGTAGACGACGTAGTGGTTGAACTCCCAGAACAGCACGGCCGGTGTCTTCACCTCGGCGAGGGCGGCCGTGTCCATCTGCATGCCCTTGGCTGTCAGACCGTAACTGCGGGCCGCCTTCAGGAGGTTGCTGGCGCGCGAGCCGTCCCGGGAGACACCGCAGGCGATGCGCAGCTCCTCCAGCGGGACATGCTTGCCGTAGTGGCCCAGCACCATCGCGAGGGAGGCGGCACCGCACTCCACCGCCTCCATCTGGAGAACGGTGGGCGTGCGGACCGCCTTGGCCTTCCCCTTGGGGACCGGACGCTTGGGCGGGGCCGAGCGGCGCCTGCCGCGGGTGTCCTGTGCGGTGCTCACGGCAGCAGCCAATCCACGGGGCGCTGATCGGCCAGCCGGATCGAGCCCGAGGCCACGGTCATGGAGGTGAGGGCGAACGGCGGGCCGTCCGCGGACGACCACCTGTAACCGCTCTTCGTGCCTTTGGACTTGTCCAGCTTCACCAGGACGGCGACCGGACGGCCGTCCTTCGTGAACTGCTCGCCGAGTTGGCTGTCCCCGAGGAACGCGGCGATCTGCTGCGCCGACTGGGCCGAGCGGTCCACCGACTTCACATGGCCGCGCAGCACGCCGTACTCCTGGGTGGGCGCCGAGGAGACGGTCAGGTCGACGGCCGCGTCGTCCGGGATGGAGGCCGCGTTCTCGGCGGGCACGTACACGGTGGCGTACATCGGGTCGGAGGCGTGGGCGACCTTCTCCACGGCGGCGAGATTCGCGCCGGTCGAGATGATCTGCCCGATGGTGGCCGCCAGCGCGGTGACCCGGCCCGCGGCGACCGTGCGGACGACGGTGTCGCCCTGGGCCGTACGGACCTTCAGCACGGGGGAGTTCGCGGGCAACTGCTCGCCCTGCTGGGCGATCACCTGGGTGACCTGGCCCGCCACCGGGCTCTGCAGGATGTAACTGCCCTGCCCGTGGGTGAGGATGGCGGGTGCGCTCACCGTGGAGGCGACCGAGCCGGTCACCGCCCACACCGAGGCGGCGGCCATCACGACCACCGTCACCGACATCACGAGCCAGCCCTGGGGACGGGCGAAGCGCACCGGAAGGTCGAGTTCCTCCGGTGACTGGAGTTTGGCGAGGGCCTGTTGGCGGAACTGCACGGGTCTTCCCTCACCTGCGAAAGCTGTGGAAGCTGCGAACGTCGCGAATGCTGCGCACGAGAAAGGACCGGCTCGCGAGAGCCGGCCTGATCACCGCACCCAAGAGTCCCGGAACCGCCGGTTTGCGGCTCCGGGACGGGTCGACCACAAGACAGTGATCAGATCACAAGGAATGTGATCAGAGACCGGCGACCAGGCCGGTGACCGCGCCGGTGTTCAGGCCGGTCGTACCCTCGACCGTGCCGACGACCGTGTTGACCAGGCCGGAAACCGGGGCAACGCCGTCCACCAGGTCGGTGACGGTGCCGAGGGCGTTCAGCTGCAGGCCGCCGGAGACGTTGTCGAGGTCGGCGTCCGAGATCTCGACGGTCTCAACCTGGGGGGTGGAGTTCATGATGGAACTTCCCTTCGTATGGGTATTTCACAAGGGGGGAGCGGCCCCCTCTGGGGACAGATGACGGCCGCAATCGCATGGCGCCGTATCCCGTTTCCGGGAAGCCCGACGGCCCTGCGGTGCGATGGATCAAAGCACGCCGCCGCGCTGCCCTTCCAATCAACCACCCGTCTCACCAGGGAACTTGAGTCACAGAAGCCTTCATCCGTGCAGGATTGCGCACGCCTTGGTGGCCACTTCTTCACAGGTGATGTTGCGCGGGCGTGAAGCGGCCCTTGCCGTCGCCCAGGCGAATGCGACACACCTCGCCAATGGCGTGGCCACCGGTCCCCGCTTGTGCAGAACTTCCGCCGCCGGTGACTTGGTTGAGCATTCGCTGTGCAGATTCGCTGAAGGAAGGATTCGAAGCGGTTCTCACAACGCAGCGTTGCCGACCGTTCGCTGAGCGTGTCAGGACGGAAGTGGCCTGGTGGCGACCGCCTTGATCAGGACATCCGAACCGGTCACCGCCCGCTGGAAAGCCGTGGACTGCTGCACCGTCGTCATCGGTCCGCAGGCGCCCCGGGCCGCCGAGACGGCGATCACGGTGGCCCCCTCGGCGGCAGCATTCAAGGCCTGCCCCGACAACCTGCCGCCCTCCCGGGCCAACCTCTGTGACCAGGGAAAACGCAGGATCGCGTGGTCGTCGTCGAGCGTCTCGACCGACAGGCCGAGGTCGAGGACCCAAGGGGCGAAGTTGTCGGCGAGGATCTTGTCGGCTTCGGCGGGCGTCATCGCCATATGGGGGATTCTTCTTGCCCCCGGCCGGCCCGGCACGGCCCATGGCCGGATCCGCGTGGCAATCGGGTCGTAAAGAAACGGCATTGAACGCGCCGCGCGCACCGTGCGTACCCATGGCCATCCAGGCGCCCCGAACAACCAACTGCCGTACGGCGGTTACAGACTCCGGTCCCCCAGGAGGTCGAGAAGTTTGAGTCACAAGCGAATTCCGAAGCGCAAGGCCGCATTCGCGGCAGGCACCGTGGCGGCGCTCGGAGCGGCGGCGATTTTGCTGCCCAACGCCAACGCGTCCCAGGACGGTTCGTCGAACGACGCGGCGGCCATCGCGCCGAAGACTCTGAAGGCGTCGGACGCCTCGGACCTCGCCTCGCAACTCCAGGAGCTGCTGGGCGACGCCTTCGCCGGGTCCTACTACGACTCCGACAAGCAGCAGCTCGTCGTGAACGTCGTCAACAACGTCATATCCGGGGACGACAACAACGTCGTCGTGCAGGTGAAGAAGGCCGGCGCGGCCGTCCGCGAGGTCGACAACAGCCTCACCGAACTCGCGGCGGGCGCAAAGACCCTCAAGGCCGAGGCGACCATCCCGGGTACCTCCTGGGCCGTCGACCCGCGCACCAACAAGATCCTCGTGACCGCCGACAGCACGGTCACCGGCGACAAGTGGAACACCCTTGAGTCGACCGTGAAGAGCCTCGGCTCCGACATGGCGACCATCAAGAAGTCGGCCGGCACCTTCAAGACCTTCGTCTCCGGCGGTGACGCGATCTTCGGCGGCGGCGCCCGCTGCTCCCTCGGCTTCAACGTCACCGCGGGCGACGGCACCCCGGCCTTCCTGACCGCCGGTCACTGCGGTGTCGCGGCGGAGCAGTGGTCGGACACCGAGGACGGCGAGCCGATCGCCACCGTCGACCAGGCCACCTTCCCCGGCGACGGCGACTTCGCCCTGGTCAAGTACGACGACCCGGCGACCGAAGCGCCCAGCGAGGTCAACGTCGGCGGCGGCCAGACCGTCGCGATCAACCAGGCGGCGGACGCCGAGGTGGGTGCCCAGGTCTTCCGGATGGGCAGCACCACGGGCCTCGCCGACGGCCAGGTGCTCGGACTCGACGCCACCGTGAACTACCCCGAGGGCACCGTCACCGGGCTCATCCAGACCGACGTCTGCGCCGAGCCCGGCGACAGCGGCGGCTCGCTGTTCACCCAGGACGGTTCGGCGATCGGCCTGACCTCCGGTGGCAGCGGCGACTGCACCGTCGGCGGCGAGACCTTCTTCCAGCCGGTCACCACCGCCCTGGAGGCGGTCGGCGCCACGCTCGGCGCGGGTGACGCGGCAGGCGGCGCGGGCGACGACCAGGCCGGCGGCGAGGAGGCCGGTGCCGGTGACGAGGCGGGCGCCGGTGACGAAGCCACCGCGAGCCCCGGTGACGACGCCAGCGCGAGCCCCGGTGACGAGGCCGGTGGCGAAGCGGTCGGCGGTGAGGAAGTCGGCGGTGACGAGATCGGCGGCGAGGAGGCCGGTACCGGTGACGAGACCGGCAACGGCGCCGACGACGGTACCGGTGTGACGGAGTCCCACTGATCCCTCGGGCGCTCTGACGCCCGATCTCACTGTGCCGACCGCGTCGGCAGCGGCCCACCCCCACCCTCCGCTGCCGACGCCGGTCCGTACGACCACCTCCCGATCGACAGCGCGGTTCCGGCCGGGAGGT
>NZ_JBJDQL010000024.1:0-142082 GCF_044903305.1 Streptomyces sp. NPDC019531
ATACCCACTTCTCCGGCCCCCCTCCCCCCCCCCCCGCCCCCCCGCCCCGTCCAACACCCCGCCGGGTACCCCCCGCGGGCGCCCCTTAAACTTCCGGGGCGCGGGCCCCCTCTACAAAACGCGCCCCCCCCCGCTCCTGGTTCACTCGGACGCGCGTCCGACGGTCCGTCAGACCTCCACCACCACCGGGAGGATCATCGGCCTGCGGCGATACGTGTCGGAGACCCACTTGCCCAGGGTCCGCCGCACCAGCTGTTGCAGCTGGTGGGGTTCGACCACGCCGTCCTGCGCCGAGCGCTCCAGGACCTCGGTGATCCTGGGGATCACGTCGCCGAACGCCGAGTCCTCGATGCCCGACCCGCGCGCCTGGATGTGCGGACCGCCCGTGATCTTGCCGGTGGACGAGTCGACGACCAGGAAGACCGAGATGATGCCCTCGTCGCCGAGGATCTTGCGGTCCTTGAGCGCCGGCTCGCCCACATCTCCGACCGAGAGGCCGTCGACGTAGACGTACCCTGCCTGGACCTTGCCCGAGATCTTCGCCTTGCCCTCGACGAGGTCGACGACAACGCCGTCCTCCGCGATGACGATCCGGTCGTGCGGGACGCCGGTCAGGGCGCCCAGCTCGGCGTTGGCGCGCAGGTGGCGCCATTCGCCGTGGACCGGCATCAGGTTCTTCGGTCGGCAGATGTTGTAGAAGTACAGGAGCTCGCCGGCGGACGCGTGGCCCGAGACATGCACCTTGGCGTTGCCCTTGTGGACCACGTTGGCGCCCCAGCGGGTCAGGCCGTTGATCACGCGGTAGACCGCGTTCTCGTTCCCCGGGATCAGCGAGGACGCGAGGATGACCGTGTCGCCCTGGACGATCCGGATCTGGTGGTCACGGTTGGCCATGCGGGACAGGGCCGCCATCGGTTCGCCCTGGGAGCCCGTGCAGACCAGGACCACCTCGTGATCCGGGAGGTCGTCGAGCGTCTTGACGTCGACCACCAGGCCCGGGGGGACCTTCAGATAGCCGAGGTCCCTCGCGATGCCCATGTTGCGGACCATGGAGCGGCCGACGAAGGCGACCCGGCGGCCGTACTCGTGGGCCGCGTCCAGGATCTGCTGGATGCGGTGGATGTGGCTGGCGAAGCTCGCCACGATGATCCGCTTGCGGGCGTTGCCGAAGACCTGCCGCAGGACGTTCGAGATGTCCTTCTCGGGCGGGACGAAGCCCGGGACCTCGGCGTTCGTCGAGTCGGAGAGGAGAAGGTCGATGCCCTCCTCGCTCAGCCGCGCGAACGCGTGCAGGTCCGTGAGCCGGCCGTCCAGCGGGAGCTGGTCCATCTTGAAGTCGCCGGTGTGCACCACCATGCCCGCGGGAGTGCGGATGGCCACGGCCAAGGCGTCGGGGATGGAGTGGTTGACCGCGACGAACTCGCAGTCGAAGGGGCCGATGCGCTCGCGGTGTCCCTCCGCCACCTCGAGGGTGTACGGACGGATGCGGTGCTCCTGGAGCTTGGCCTCGATGAGCGCGAGGGTCAGCTTGGAGCCGATCAGCGGGATGTCCGGCTTCTCGCGGAGGAGGAACGGGACGCCGCCGATGTGGTCCTCGTGGCCGTGCGTGAGGACGATGCCCTCGATGTCGTCGAGGCGGTCCCGGACGGACGAGAAGTCCGGCAGGATCAGGTCGATTCCGGGCTGTTCCTCCTCCGGGAAGAGCACGCCGCAGTCGACGATCAGCAGGCGGCCGCCGTACTCGAAGACCGTCATGTTTCGGCCGATCTCGCCGAGACCGCCTAGTGGGGTGACCCGCAGACCGCCTTCGGGAAGCGGCGGGGGCGGGGCCAGTTCAGGATGCGGATGACTCAAAAGACTCTCCTCACCACGCACGCCACGTACCGGTGGGCACGTGGCGTGCGTGACGTTCGTGCGTGTAGCAGTTGTCGTTGTGGTGCGGGCACCGGTGGCCCGCCTATTCAGTTGTTGAGTCTGGTTGCGCGCCGGGCGCGCGAAGTCTGGTGCTAGAGCTGTACCCCGCCGGCGGCAAGATCGATCTTGAGCTGCTCGATCTCCTCGGCGGAAAGCTCGACCATGGGGGCGCGCAGCGGTCCGGAGGGCAGGCCCTGGAGGGTGAGCGCCGCCTTCGTCGTCATCACGCCCTGGGTGCGGAACATGCCCGTGTAGACGGGGAGCAGCTTCTGGTGGATCTCGGTGGCCTTCTGGACGTCGCCGGAGATGAACGCCTCGACCAGGGCGCGCAGGTCCGGGGTGACCACATGGCCGACGACCGAGACGAAGCCGACCGCGCCCACGGAGAGCAGCGGGAGGTTCAGCATGTCGTCGCCGGAGTACCAGGCGAGGCCGGAGCGGGCGATGGCCCAGCTGGCGCGGCCGAGGTCGCCCTTGGCGTCCTTGTTGGCGACGATCCGCGGGTGCTCGGCGAGGCGGACCAGCGTCTCGGTGTTGATCGGGACGCCGCTGCGGCCGGGAATGTCGTAGAGCATGACGGGCAGCTCGGCGGCGTCCGCGACGGCCTTGAAGTGCCGGTACAGGCCCTCCTGCGGGGGCTTGTTGTAGTACGGCGTCACGATCAGCAGGCCGTGCGCCCCGGTCTTCTCGGCGGCGCGGGCCAGTTCGATGCTGTGGTGGGTGTCGTTGGTGCCGACGCCGGCGACGACGTGGGCGCGGTCGCCCACTGCCTCCAGTACGGCTCGTACGAGGTCCGCTTTCTCCGCGTCGCTGGTCGTGGGGGACTCGCCGGTGGTGCCGTTGATGACCAGGCCGTCGTTGCCTGCGTCCACCAGATGGGCGGCGAGCCGCTGTGCGCCGTCGAGGTCAAGTGCGCCGTCCGCCGTGAAGGGCGTGACCATGGCGGTGAGGACCCGCCCGAAGGGGGTCTGCGGAGTGGAGGTCGGAGCCATGGGTAACACGCTACTCGTTGCTCAAGGCGGGGTCTGCCCTAGGGGGGCGGGGAAAGTCAGGACAAATGCGGAGCCCGGCACTGCCTGCTCGGGGGTTCAAGCAGTGCCGGGTCCGTTTGATCAGGCTAGATGAACTTCTCCAAATGCCGCAATACGGACACTTCGCGGGGTGGGCCCGCACATCTGTGCCCTGCGGGGACACAGATGTCCGTTACGGCGCCACACGGCCGTTCGCATTGAATGCCGCGTAGGTGAGCGGCATGAGCTTCGCCCACTCCGCCTCCATCTTCTCGCCGACCATCTCGATCTCCCGCTGCGGGAAGGACGGCACCGTCGCCTGCTCGTGCTGGGTGCGCAGGCCCAGGAAGTGCATGAGCGAGCGGGCGTTGCAGGTGGCGTACATCGAGGAGAACAGGCCGACGGGCAGAACCGAGCGGGCGACCTCGCGGGCGACGCCGGCCGAGAGCATCTCCTGGTAGCGCTCGTACGCCTGGATGTACGACTCCTGCATCGAACGCTCCACGAGCTCTTGCTGGGCTTCGCTGCCCGATACGAACTCGTACCTGCCAGGACGCCCCTGTTGCACGAGCTTGCGGTCCTCTCCGGGCACGTAGAAGACCGGCTGGAGTTCCCGGTAGCGGCCGGATTCCTCGTTGTAGGAGTTGTGGACGACGATGCCGTTCGCCAGGAAGTTGTGCCAGGGGCCTTCCACGGTGAGGTCGTACGTCATCTCCTCACCGTCGTCCTCGATCGAAACGACCGGGTCCGGCACCGCCACGCCGATGTTTCCGCTGCGGCGCGCGAGCTCCTGTTCCGCCGCGCTCTTGGTCGTGTGGCAGGGCTCGCAGGCAGGCGCCAGGTTTCGCTCGTCAAGCGCCCGGGTCAGGTCCTCGGCCACGGGAACGACGTGATCGAGCGCAAGCTGTTCGCGGGGGAAGGACCCTCCGCAGAGGTGGCAGAGGTCGGTCTCGCCGATCAGGCGGTCGCGCTGCATCGAGGTCCAGACCCCCACGCCACGGCCGAGGCTCGGAGGAACGAGCCTCTCCGAGGGCCTGGCCACGGTGTCTGCTGCCATCACCGCATCCCCGACCTCAAGTTCACCGGCCTTCCGCCAGCCGCCCGGGGTGAGCACCGCATGGTCGACGGTGGAGCGCAGGATCTTGCCGCCGGCAGTGGTGATCTTGATCAGCGGCTTGATCCCCGACTGGATGACGTCGAGAATCTGAGCTCGCTGCGCGGTCAGTGTCTCCTCGTCGTAGCAGCGAACGTGGTTGCGTCGCACTGATTCGAGCTTGCGCAGACGTGTCGACGGGTGCTGCTCGCGGAATTCCGCGACGGCGGAGTCGGCCGCCTCGCGGTTGTCGTACAGCCCGAGGTAGTGGCTGGTCTCCCCATGTCGGACCTGCGCCATCCACTTCTGTGCACGGGGATGCCAGGTCACGCCCCCCGCCGAATGCGGCAACCGGTCCTCGACCCCGAGGTGCCAAAGCTTGTAGAGGTCCTCGATCGAGCGGCGCCGGAGGTCGCCTGCCTCGCTCACCAGCGTGATCTCCGTGTCGCCCGCGACGCACCATCCCACACGGTGCCTCATGAACTCACGGAAGACGAAGATCGGGGCGCTGATGAAGAACGTCATCGAGTTGTGTTCGAACGGGCTGCCGTGCCGGTCCCGCATCAGGTAGTTGATCAGGCCCTTGGAGCGCTCGGGATCCTTGCCCAACTCGTCCAGGGACTGCTCACCGATGGTCGAGACGCGAGCGGCGAAGAGCACATCGGCGTCGGACGCGGTGTGCTTGACCAGCTCGACGGTCACATCGCTACGGAAACTGGGCTTGAGGTCGCCGGCGGGGGTGTCGGTCACGGCTCGGAGGGTCCTTCCATCACGTCTCTCGGGCGGCGCCCACTCTACGGCTCGGCACTGACAACGGGGCTTTCGGTGTCGGGTCGCGACATACGGCGGCGAAATTCTGTGAATTCGGCGAAACCGGGCACCTTTTGGGGCACTCGACCGTCTGTATGTACAGACAGCACCGTTTCGTTCGACCCCGAAGGGAGAAGTGCCCCCATGCTGTTGCGTCGGCGCGAACCCGTTCCGTTCGCCTTTCTCGCCGAAGCCGACAGGTTCCGCAGCAATGTCACTCCCCCACCCCGTCAGCGGGCGTCCGCCAGTGAGATAGCCGGGCGCTGGCTGGTGGGAGTCTCCATCGTCGCCGGACTCGTGGGCTCCCTGGTCCTCGGGATGCCGGCGCTGTCGCAGGATCAGGCGCCTTCTCAGGCACAGCAGTCGCAGGCCTCCCAAGGGCACTGACTGATCCGGGCCCCCTGAGGTGGCTCGCGGGGACACCGGCGGATAGCCTCACCGGCACAGCCCACGCATGGACCGAGTGAGGACCCGCCGTGCCCCTGCCCTTCCTGACGGCCGACCGCGCATTCGAGACGACGTACGACGTCGCGCTGCCGTTCGACGACCGTGACCGCTGGCGGCGCCCCTACCGGCCCGGTCCGTGGCGGGTGGGCGTGGCCGCGATCCTTCTGCTGCTCGCGTCGTACGTGCTGTTCGCCGCGGTGATCATCGCGCTCACCGACTCACCGTCCGAGGCCGGCGTGGTGCTCGGCATCGCGGTGCTCGTCATCGTCGGCGCGCTGCGGCTGCTGCGCGTCGGTGTGTGGGTGAGCGCCCGCGGGGTGCGTCGGGTGGGCTTCCTCTTCACCCGTACGGTGTCCTGGGAGCAGGTTGTCGGTGTGCGGACGGCTCAGCAGCCGGTGCGCTGGCTCGGACTGCCCCGCACGGTCCAGGGGCAGGCCCTGACCCTCGTACGACGGGGCCGCTCGCCGGAGGCCGTGCCGCCACTGCTGACCACGCACAACGCGGACTTCCTGGCGCGCGGCCAGGCGTTCGACCGGGCCGCGGACGCGGTGGAGGCGTGGGCGGCGGAGTACGGGCGGGGCTGACCAGGACAGTTCGCCGCAGGGGCCGGTCCGCGACAGCTGCGGACCGGCCCCTGCGGCGTACGCGAGACTTCGGCGTGCGGAACTAGGCCTCGATCGTCCTGCCGTCGTGCAGGGCGATCGCACGCTGCATCGCCTTGCGGGCGCGTGGGGTGTCGCGGGCGTCGTGGTAGGCGACGGCGAGGCGGAACCAGCTGCGCCAGTCGTCGGGGGCCGCCTCGGTCTCGGCCCTGCGCTTGGCGAAGACCTCGTCGGCCGAGTCACGGTCGATACGGCCGGCGGGTGTGCGCTTCAGTTCGTCGACGGGCAGGCCGCCCTCGGCGTCGAGCTCGGCGGCCAGGGCGTTGGCCCGGTGGACGAACTGGGTGTTCTTCCACAGGAACCACAGGCCGATCACCGGCAGGATCAGCACCGCCACGCCGAAGGTGACCGTCAGGAGCGTGCCGGACTGGATGAGCATGACGCCACGGCTGCCGACGAGCACGAAGTAGACGAGCAGGACGGCGGCCGTGACGGCGTAGGACAGCTTGGCTCGCATGACGGTGTCAGCCCAGGTCCAGGAAGTGTTCCAGGCCGAAGGTCAGGCCCGGGGTGGTCACCACGCGACGCGCGCCGAGCAGGACGCCCGGCATGAAGCTGCTGTGGTGGAGGGAGTCGTGGCGGATGGTCAGCGTCTCTCCCTCGCCGCCCAGCAGGACCTCCTGGTGGGCCAGTAGACCGCGCAGCCGGACGGAGTGCACGGGAACGCCGTCGACGTCCGCGCCGCGCGCGCCGTCCAGCGCTGTCTCCGTGGCGTCCGGTGCCGGGGCCGTGCCCGCCTCGGCGCGGGCCGAGGCGATGAGCTGGGCCGTGCGTGTGGCGGTGCCCGAGGGGGCGTCGACCTTCCTCGGGTGGTGCAGCTCGATGACCTCCACCGACTCGAAGTACGGCGCGGCGATCTGCGCGAACTTCATGTTCAGTACGGCCCCGATGGAGAAGTTGGGCGCGATGAGCACGCCGGTCTCCGGGGACTTGGACAGCCAGCCGTTCAGCTGCGCGAGGCGTTCGTCGGTCCAGCCCGTCGTACCGACGACGGCGTGGATGCCGTGGCGGAGGCAGTACTCCAGGTTGTCCATCACCGAGGCGGGCGTGGTCAGTTCGACGGCGACCTGGGCGCCGGTCTCGGCCAGGGTCTCCAGCTGGTCGCCCCGGCCCAGGGCGGCGACCAGCTCCATGTCCTCGGCGGCCTCGACGGCCTTGACCGCCTCGGCGCCGATGCGGCCCTTGGCTCCGAGGACGGCCACGCGCAGCTTGCTCATCTTCTTGCTTCCTTAACCGACTTGACCGGCTTGACCGGCTTGACCGAGGTGGATTAGGCGACGGCCTCGTGCAGCCGGGCCGCCTGCTTGTCCTTGAGCGGGCCGATGACCGACAAGGACGGGCGATGTCCCAGGATCTCGCGGGCGACCTCGCGGACGTCCTCCGGGGTGACCGACGCAATCCGGGTCAGCATCTCGTCGACGGACATCTGCTCGCCCCAGCACAGCTCGCTCTTGCCTATGCGGTTCATCAGCGCGCCGGTGTCCTCCAGGCCCAGGACCGTGGAGCCCCGGACCTGGCCGATTGCGCGGCCGATCTCGTCGTCCGACAGGCCGTGTTCGGCGACCTGGTCGAGTTCGTCGCGGCAGATCTTCAGCACGTCGTGGACCTGCGAGGGCCGGCAGCCGGCGTACACGCCGAAGAGGCCGCAGTCGGCGAAGCCGGAGGTGTACGAGTAGACGCTGTACGCCAGTCCGCGCTTCTCCCTGACCTCCTGGAAGAGCCGGGAGGACATACCGCCGCCCAGCGCGGTGTTCAGGACGCCCAAAGCCCAGCGGCGCTCGTCCGTGCGGGCGAGGCCCGGCATGCCGAGGACGACGTGGGCCTGTTCGGTCTTGCGGCCGATCAGGTCGACGCGGCCCGCGGTGCGCAGGGCCCGCCTGCCGTCGCGGGGCGCGATGGGGGCGGCGTCGGGGTTCTTGAAGGCGTCGGCCTTCTCGAAGGCGGCGCGGACCTGTCGTACGACCTTGTTGTGGTCGACGTTGCCCGCGGCCGCGACCACCAGGTGCGTGGGGTCGTAGTGCTTCTTGTAGAAGCGGCGGATGCGGTCGGCCGTGAGGGCGTTGACGGTGTCGACGGTGCCGAGGACGGGGCGGCCGAGGGGGTTGTCGCCGAACATGGTGCGCGCGAACAGGTCGTGCACACCGTCGCCCGGGTCGTCCTCGGTCATGGCGATCTCTTCGAGGATGGCACCGCGCTCGACGTTGACGTCCTCTTCGAGGATCAGCGAGCCGGTCAGCATGTCGCAGACGACGTCGATGGCGAGCGGCAGGTCGGTGTCGAGCACGCGTGCGTAGTAGCACGTGTACTCCTTCGCCGTGAACGCGTTCATCTCGCCGCCGACCGCGTCGATGGCGGAGGAGATGTCGAGCGCGCTGCGCTTCGAGGTGCCCTTGAAGAGGAGGTGCTCCAGGTAGTGCGTGGCGCCGTTCAGAGACGGTGTCTCGTCGCGGGAGCCTACGTGCGCCCAGATGCCGAAGGTCGCGGAGCGGACCGAGGGGAGGGTCTCGGTGACGATGCGCAGGCCACCGGGAAGGGTGGTCTTGCGGACCGTGCCGATGCCGTTCTCGCCCTTGATCAGGGTTTGGGTACGGGCGACGGCCCGCGCCTCCGAGGAGGTGCGGGCCGTCGCCGTCGAGCTGCTCGACGTCACTTGTCGGTGTCGTCCTTCTTGCCCGCGGCGGAGCCGCTGTCGGATGCAGCCTCGGAGCCCTCTTCGCCCTCGATGACCGGGATCAGGGAGAGCTTGCCGCGGGAGTCGATCTCGGCGATCTCGACCTGGACCTTGGCGCCCACGCCGAGCACGTCCTCGACGTTCTCGACGCGCTTGCCGCCGGCCAGCTTGCGGATCTGCGAGATGTGCAGCAGGCCGTCCTTGCCCGGGAGCAGCGACACGAACGCACCGAAGGTGGTGGTCTTGACGACCGTACCCAGGTAGCGCTCGCCGACCTCCGGCATGGTCGGGTTGGCGATCGAGTTGATCGTGGTGCGGGCCGCCTCGGCGGAGGGACCGTCGACCGCACCGATGTAGATGGTGCCGTCGTCCTCGATCGTGATGTCGGCGCCGGTGTCCTCCTGGATCTGGTTGATCATCTTGCCCTTCGGGCCGATGACCTCACCGATCTTGTCCACCGGGATCTTCACGGTGATGATCCGCGGGGCGTTCGGGGACATCTCGTCCGGCGTGTCGATCGCTTCCATCATCACGTCGAGGATGTGGAGGCGGGCGTCACGGGCCTGCTTGAGAGCGGCGGCCAGGACGGAGGCGGGGATGCCGTCCAGCTTGGTGTCGAGCTGGAGGGCGGTCACGAACTCCTTGGTGCCGGCGACCTTGAAGTCCATGTCACCGAAGGCGTCCTCCGCACCGAGGATGTCGGTGAGCGTGACGTAGTGCGTCTCGCCCTCGATGTCCTGGGAGATCAGGCCCATGGCGATACCGGCGACGGGGGCCTTCAGCGGCACACCGGCGTTCAGCAGCGACATGGTGGAGGCGCAGACCGAGCCCATGGAAGTCGAGCCGTTGGAGCTCAGCGCCTCGGAGACCTGGCGGATCGCGTAGGGGAACTCCTCGCGGGTCGGCAGGACCGGGACCAGGGCGCGCTCGGCGAGGGCGCCGTGGCCGATCTCGCGGCGCTTCGGGGAGCCGACGCGGCCGGTCTCGCCGGTGGAGTACGGCGGGAAGTTGTAGTTGTGCATGTAGCGCTTGCGGGTCACCGGGGAGAGGGTGTCCAGCTGCTGCTCCATGCGGAGCATGTTGAGGGTGGTGACGCCCAGGATCTGGGTCTCGCCACGCTCGAACACCGCGGAGCCGTGCACGCGCGGGATGGCCTCGACCTCGGCGGCGAGCGTACGGATGTCCGTGACGCCACGGCCGTCGATGCGCTTCTTCTCCTTGATCACGCGCTCGCGGACCAGCTGCTTGGTGAGCGAGCGGTAAGCGGCGGAGATCTCCTTCTCGCGGCCCTCGAACTCCGGGAGCAGCTTCTCGGCGGCCAGACCCTTGACGCGGTCCAGCTCGGCCTCGCGCTCCTGCTTGCCCGCGATGGTCAGCGCGGAGGCGAGCTCCGGGCGGACGGCGGCGGACAGCGCCTCCAGGACGTCGTCCTGGTAGTCGAGGAAGATCGGGAACTCGCCGGTCGGCTTGGCGGCCTTGGAGGCGAGGTCGGCCTGGGCCTTGCAGAGCACCTTGATGAAGGGCTTCGCGGCTTCCAGACCTGCGGCGACGACCTCTTCGGTCGGGGCCTCGGCGCCGCCCTTGACCAGCTGGATGGTCTTCTCGGTGGCCTCGGCCTCGACCATCATGATCGCGACGTCGCCGTCCTCCAGGGTGCGGCCCGCGACGACCATGTCGAAGACGGCGTCCTCGAGCTCGGAGTGCGTCGGGAAGGCCACCCACTGGCCGTTGATCAGCGCGACGCGGACGCCGCCGATCGGGCCGGAGAAGGGCAGACCGGCCAGCTGGGTGGACGCGGAGGCGGCGTTGATCGCCACGACGTCGTACAGGTGGTCGGGGTTGAGCGCCATGATGGTGGCGACGACCTGGATCTCGTTGCGCAGGCCCTTCTTGAAGGACGGGCGCAGCGGGCGGTCGATCAGGCGGCAGGTGAGGATGGCGTCCTCGGAGGGGCGGCCCTCACGGCGGAAGAAGCTGCCGGGGATCTTGCCGGCGGCGTACATCCGCTCCTCGACGTCCACCGTCAGGGGGAAGAAGTCGAGCTGGTCCTTGGGGTTCTTGGAGGCGGTGGTGGCCGACAGCACCATGGTGTCGTCGTCCAGGTACGCCACGGCGGAGCCGGCGGCCTGCTTGGCGAGGCGGCCCGTCTCGAAGCGGATGGTGCGGGTGCCGAAGGAGCCGTTGTCAATGACGGCCTCGGCGTAGTGGGTCTCGTTCTCCACTAGCGTGTTCTCCGTTACTTTTCGTCTGCGTTTCGTCTTTGTCCCGGTCCGCCCGTGTGGCGGGGGGACGTGAGCGGAGAAGCGCTCCATCTGGTGCGGGCCGGTCTTCGATCGAAGCACCCGGGGTCTTTGCCCGGGGGCCACTACCGAGGACCGGCGGCGGCGAGGTGCACTTCTCTCCTCGTGGTACTGCGTTGTGCTACCACACTACAAAGCGGGTGTGACACCGCGCACGTTTCCGTACGTACGGCAAAGGGAGCGGTCCCGATCGTTTCGGGAACCGCTCCCTTCACGGCGTCCTACTTGGCGCCCGCCGCACCGCGGCGGATGCCGAGGCGGTCGACCAGCGCACGGAAGCGCTGGATGTCCTTCTTCGCCAGGTACTGGAGAAGGCGACGGCGCTGACCGACCAGGATCAGCAGACCACGACGGGAGTGGTGGTCGTGCTTGTGGGTCTTGAGGTGCTCGGTCAGGTCCGAGATACGGCGCGAGAGCATCGCGACCTGGACCTCGGGGGAGCCGGTGTCGCCCTCCTTGGTACCGAACTCGGTGATGATCTGCTTCTTCGTAGCGGCGTCGAGCGACACGCGTACTCCTCGTAGTCTCTTTGGGTAGCCACCGAGTGCCCCTGGTCCACTTCTCAGGGGAGCTTCCGTTACTCGGGAGGCGGGGATCCGCTGGGCGCGGCCTCCAGAGCGGTGGGCTCCGGGGGTGCGTACACAAACGGCCGTCAGCCAGGGTATCAGCCCGGCGGCAGTGCCCCGGGCCACGCCGACGTCGTACGGATGACGCAGCGGCTGCCACCCATGTGGGTGACAGCCGCTGTCAACTGCTCGCGACTGGCGTCAGCTGGTCATGCCGCGGGCCGCCGCATACAGGTCGAGCACCGCGAGGCAGAGCGGGACGAGCGAGAGGAGCACCGCGCCCTCGCTCAGGTCGAGCATGCGGCCCCAGAACGGGGTCACGCCCTTGCGCGGCACGATCAGGGCGACGGCCACCAGGAGCATCGCGCCGAACGCGACCGCGGCGGAGAGCCAGACGGTGCGGATGTCCAGCGGGGCGTGGTTGTGGTTGTAGATGAGCTCTTCCATGATGTCGGCCGGCGGGTTCAGGGCGAGGCCGAGGACCAGCAGGCTGACGGTGATGATGCCCGAGATCATCAGGGTCACGACCTGGGAGGTGTACAGGAAGAGACGGGCCCGCATCAGCATGGCGAGGCCGGCCGCCAGCGAGAGCAGCTGGGCCCAGCCGCTGGCCGAGAAGCCGAGCACCACACCGCCGGAGGCGACACCGGTGACCGCGCAGCCGCCGACGAGACCGAGCAGCAGTTCGTGGCCGCGGCGGGCCTGGTCGGTGATGAGCTGGTAGTCGACCGGCTCCTGCTCCTGCTGGTCCTCGGAGCGCCCGCGCTTGGCGATCTGGTCGGGCGAGCGGAAGCCGATGGGCAGCCGGGAGAAGCGGGCGGACCAGCCGGGCAGGAAGCCGATGACGGCGACCATGACCACGGCGGTGACGGCGGCGGTCTCGCGCGGCTCGGCCTCGGAGACGATCGCCGCGAAGGTGGCGAGGACGCCGATGCCGGCGCCGAACGCGGCGGCGATGAAGGCCGCGTCGTTCTGCGGCAGCATCAGGACGAGCAGCACCGCGGCGACGAGGACGGCGGCGAAGCCGACGAGGAGGTTCAGCCGTCCGGGGCCCTCGCCCGCGTCGAGGCCCATGATGCCGGAGCCGCCCACCATCAGGTGCGGCAGCGAGGCGATGCCGAGGGCCACGGCCGCGTGGTGGTCGTCGTAGACCCGGGCCCGTACGGAGGCGAGCGCGACGAGGACGACGCCGCTGACGCCCGCGATGACGCCGGGCAGGCCGTGCATGTCGTGGCGGAGCGGCTCCGAGAACCACAGCGCCAGCGCCATCATGGTCAGCAGCAGTGCGCCGGCGGTCAGGCCGACCACCCGCATCATGCCGTCGTTCCAGCTGCGCCGGTCTGCCTCGACGACGGCGGCCACCGCGTCCACGACGTCGTCGAAGACGGCGGGCGGCAGCGAGTCCGCGAACGGCCGCAGGAGCAGCAATTCGCCATCGCGTATCTGCTGTTCGGCGAGCGAGCGGCCGTCGTCGAGGACGGAGCCGTCCCTGCGCACGAGGTTGTACCCGGTGGGCGCGGCCTCTTCGGGCGTCTGTCCCGACAGCCGCAGAATCTCCGGGTATACGTCAGAGAGCGGCACGTCCTCGGGAAGTGCCACATCGATCCGGCTGTTCGGTGCCGCCACCGTGACCCTGCAGAATCCGGTTGCTGAAACCGTACTCACCTGACGGTTCCCCCTAGTCCAGTACTCGGTGATTCGTCGCGGTTTGCCAGGGCGAAACCCGCTCCGCGCTTTGTTTGGAGCGTCACCCTACCGTCCTCTTGCGGCATCTCCTCATCCCCTCCCGGCCCAACGGGCCCGCAGAACAGTAGGATCAACGCCCGACTCATGCGTTGGCCGAGCCCCATGAGTCGACGAACGTACGGGGGCCGTCACGACGGGGGCGGTTCGACATTGCGATTGCGTGAAGGACTGGTGGATCGGTGAGCGTTGTCATCGTCAAGCGCCCGCCGCGGGTTTACCCGCCGGAGGTGCCGAGTGAGGAGGTCAAGCTCGAGTCCCCTCCCGAACTTCCTCGCACCGAGGACGACAGCCTGCTGATGAACCTGCTGCCCATGCTGGGCATGGGTTCGTCGGCGGCGTTCTTCTTCATGCCCGGGGCTCAGGGCTTCATGAAGATCATGGGCGGGCTCATGATGGTCTCCACGGTCGCGATGCTGGTCGCGCAGATAGTGCGGGCCAGGAAGGGCCCGTCCGGCCAGATGGCCGAGGCCCGGCGCGACTACCTCAAGTACCTGGCGCAGAAGCGGCGCGAGGTGCGGCGCACGGTGCACAAGCAGCGGGACGCGCAGTACTACCTGCACCCCGCGCCGGAGCAGCTGTGGGCGCTGATCGCCGAGGGTTCCCGGCTGTGGGAACGGCGTTCGACGGACCAGGACTTCGTGCAGGTGCGCATCGGCCTCGGCCCGCAGCAGCTGGCGACGCCGCTGGTCGCACCCGACACCGCCCCGGTCGACGAACTGGAGCCGCTGACCGCGCACTCGATGCAGCAGTTCATCGCGAGCTACGGCACGCTCGGTGAGCTCCCGCTGGCCATCGGGATGCGCTCCTTCTACCACGTGACGATCTCCGGCGACCCCGAGACGGTCTACGGCCAGACCCGCGCCGTGGTCGGCCAGTTGGCCTCGCTGCACTCGCCCGACGACGTGGTGATCGCGGTCGTGGCCGCGCCCGGTGCCGCGGTGGACTGGGAGTGGACCAAGTGGCTGCCGCACATGCAGCACAAGGAGTCCGACGGCGCGGGCAGCCGCCGACTGCTCTGCTACGACCTCGGCGAGCTGGAGGAGATGATCGCCCACCAGCTGGAGGGCCGCCCCCGCTGGAGCCGGGACGGTTCGCCGGTGCTCGACCAGCCGCACGTGGTCGTCGTCCTGGACGGCGGCGGAGTGCCGGCGGACTCGGTCCTCGCCTCGGCGGAGGGCCTGCAGGGCGTGACCATCGTCGAGGTGGTGCCCGGCGACCTCGACGAGGCGCGCGGCTCGCTGTCGGTGCGGGTGTGGCCCGACGCCATGGAGCTGGAGGCGGGCACGGGTGTGTTCACCGGTGTCCCGGACGTGCTGTCGCAGGCGCAGGCCGAGTCGCTGGCCCGTCAGCTGGCGCCGCTCCGGCTCGGTGCCGCCGACGCGGACGAACCGCTGCTGGCGAACCTGGACTTCACCGACCTGATGCAGATCGGTGACGCGGCGGGCGTGGACGTCTCGCGCACCTGGCGGCCGCGCACGCTGCACGAGCGGCTGCGGGTGCCGATCGGTCTCGGCGAGAACGGCGAGCCGGTCATGCTGGACCTCAAGGAGGCCTCGCAGGAGGGCATGGGCCCGCACGGCCTGTGCGTCGGCGCCACCGGTTCCGGAAAGTCGGAGCTGCTGCGCACCCTGGTCCTCGGTCTCGCGGTGACGCACTCCTCCGAGACGCTCAACTTCGTCCTCGCGGACTTCAAGGGTGGTGCCACCTTCACCGGCATGGGCTCCATGCCGCACGTCTCCGCGGTCATCACCAACCTGGCCGACGAGCTCACGCTCGTGGACCGCATGCGCGACTCCATCACGGGTGAGCTGACCCGCCGCCAGGAACTCCTGCGGACGGCCGGCAACTACGCCAACATCACCGACTACGAGAAGGCCCGCGCCGCCGGTGCCGCGCTCGACCCGCTGCCCTCGCTCGTCCTGATCATCGACGAGTTCAGCGAACTGCTCGCCGCCAAGCCCGACTTCATCGAGATGTTCATCCAGATCGGCCGTATCGGCCGTTCACTGGGTGTGCACATGCTGCTCGCCTCGCAGCGACTGGAGGAGGGCAAGCTGCGCGGTCTGGACACCTTCCTGTCGTACCGCATCGGTCTGCGGACCTTCTCCGCCGCCGAGTCCCGTACGGCGATCGGTGTGCCCGACGCCTACCACCTGCCGAACGTCCCCGGCGCGGGCATCCTCAAGTACGACACCGAGACGATGGTGCAGTTCAAGGCCGCGTACGTGTCGGGCACCTACCGGGCGAACGGGCCGATGGCCCAGGGCGGCGGCCGTATCGACCGCTCCCCCGTGCTGTTCACCGCCTCGCCGGTGCCGGTGCGGATCCTCGCCGAACCGGAGCCGGAGACCCGCACCAACCAGGTCGACGACGCGCTCGCCGACACCGTCCTCGACGTCATCGTCAGCCGCCTGGACGGTCAGGGTCCGCCCGCCCACCAGGTGTGGCTGCCGCCGCTGGACGAGCCGTTCAGCCTCGACCAGGTGCTGCCGGTGCTCAACATCAGCGCGGAGCGGGGTCTGCACGCCGAGGGCTACCACGCCCAGAGCAAGCTGATCGTCCCGGTCGGCCTGGTCGACAAGCCGTTCGAGCAGCGCCGTGACGTGATGTACGCGGACCTGTCGGGGTCCGCCGGTCACGCGTTGATCGTGGGTGGCCCGCAGTCCGGCAAGTCGACGCTGGTGCGCACGATGATCACGTCGTTCGCGCTCACCCACACCCCGGCCGAAGTGCAGTTCTACGCCCTCGACTTCGGCGGCGGCGGCATGCTCGCGCTGGAGAACCTGGCCCACATGGGCGGCGCGGCCTCCCGTCTGGACCAGGAGAAGGTCCGCCGTACGGTCGCGGAGGTGCACGGGATCCTCAACGCCCGTGAGGAGTTCTTCCGCTCCAAGAGCATCGACTCCATGAACACCTTCCGCTCCCGGCGGGCGCAGGGGCACTACCCCGACCAGCAGTGGGGCGATGTCTTCCTGATCATCGACGGCTGGGCGACGTTCAAGAACGACTACGAGATGCTCGACCCGGTCATCGCGGACATCGCTCAGCGTGGTCTCGGTTTCGGTGTCCACCTGGTCATCACCGCGACCCGGTATACCGAGATGCGGCCCGCGCTGCGCGACCAGATCCTGAGCCGCCTCGAACTGCGGCTCGGTGACGCGATGGAGTCGGAGTTCGACCGCAAGCGGGCCGAGAACGTGCCGATGGGCAAGCCCGGCCGCGGTCTGTCCCCGGACAAGCTGGACTACCTCGCCGCGACGCCCAGGATCGACGGGTCGACGCTGGTGGAGGACCTGGCCGACGGCATGGCGAACCTCGTGCAGAGCGTCAACAACGCCTGGCAGGGTCCCACAGCCCCGAAGGTGCGGATGCTGCCGACCATGCTGCACGCGTCCGAACTGCCCGGCGGCGGCGACTTCGGCAGCCGCGGCATCGCGATCGGCGTCGACGAGCTCACCCTCTCGCCGGTCTTCGTGGACTTCGAGACCGACCCGCTGTTCGTCGTCTACGGCGAGAGCGAGTCCGGCAAGTCCTCGCTGCTGCGGTTCATGGCCAAGCAGATCGCGGAGCGGTACCAGCCGGGCAAGGCGCTGTTCGTGGTCTCGGACTTCCGGCGCGCGCTGCTCGGCCAGGTGCCCGAGAGCCACATGTACAAGTACTGCGCCTCGGGTCCGCAGCTCCAGGAGGTCATGGAGTCGCTGGCCGGTTCGATGAGCCGCCGTATGCCGGGGCCTGACGTGACGCCGGACCAGCTGCGCAACCGGTCCTGGTACAACGAGCCCGACGCGTTCATCTTCATCGACGACTACGACCTCGTCGCCACGTCGATGGGCAACCCGATGTCGGTGCTGATGGAGTACCTGCCGTTCGCGCGTGACCTGGGTCTGCGCATCATCCTGGCCCGCACCACCTCCGGTGCCTCGCGTTCCTCCTTCGAGCCGGTCCTCACCCGGATCAAGGAGCTCGGCGCGCAGGGCATCGTGCTGTCCGGCGACCCGTCGGAGGGCCCGGTGTTCAACAACATCAAGGCCACTCCGCAGCCGCAGGGCCGTGGCCAGTTCATCTCACGCCGGACGAGCGGCCAGCTCGTCCAGACGGGATACCTGCCGGAGAGCTGAGTCCGCTCCGGCGCAGGGGCGGGCCGTGTCTGCGGTCCGCCCCTCTTTGTTCTTGTGAGGGAAAGCTGTGGAACGGGGAGAGAGCCTGTGACGGACTACTTCAAGACCGACACCGCCGAACTGGGGCGCTTCAGAAAGACGTTGGAGGACGCGAAGGCCGAGCTGGACAACGTCCGCAAGTGGATGCAGGACGTGTCCGCGGAGGGCATCGGCACCAAGGAACTGGACGACGCCTGTGCCGAGTTCCACGAGCACTGGAAGTACGGCTCCGAGCAGATCGCCGAGCTGACCGGGAAGTTCGCGGACAGCATCGGGCAGAGCAAGGCCAACTACGACGAGGTCGACCACGCCCTCGAAGAGGGCTTCCGCAAGGCGGCGGCGCAGGGAGGCGGCAAGTGAACTCCTATCCGTCCCTGGGCTTCGACCCCACGCCGGGCAGCGTCTCCGTCGTATCGGAGCTGACGACACGGCTCCAGAAGTCGGCACAGACCATCTCCGACGCCCACAAGATGATCGAGAACCTGCGGTCGGGCGGCGACTGGGAGGGGGACGCGGCGGTCGCCTTCCGTGAGCAACTCGACGGGGCGCTGCCGACGAATCTGAAGAACGCCCACTCCTCCATCACCAAGGCGGCCACCGCGCTGGCCGACTGGCACAAGGCGCTCGACGGCTACCAGCAGCGGGCGCGGGCTCTCGACGGCGACGCGAAGGACGCGAAGGGGAAGATCGAGACCGCGGAGGGCCAGGAGAGGACGGCCTCCACGAACCCCGATCTCAAGCTCGCGGGCAAGACGTTCACGGACGACGCCGAGCTGAAGAACGCGCAGGCGCGGCTGGACCGGGCGACCGAGGAGCTCACCAAGGCGCGCGAGGCGGTGACCAACGCCAGGACCGCCTACAACGACGTCATCAGGAGGGCGCAGGAGCTCCAGGAGGAGCACGGCACCGACGCCCGCGGCAAGGCGCGCGTGCTGCGGGACTCCACGGACAAACTGGCGCCCGAGGAGCCGAACTGGTTCGAGAAGGCCATGGACTGGGTGGGCGACAACCTCACCGACATCCTCGGCACGATCGCGGCCATCGCGGGCCTCGCGGCGCTCTTCTTCGCCGTACCGGTCGGCCCCATCCTCCTGCTGGTCGCGGCGGCGGCGAGCGCGGCGACGCTGATCAGCCGGTTGTCGAACCCGGTGGTGCGGGCCTCGCTCAAGGACGGCTTCACCAAGGGGGAGTTCGACGCGGACTTCTGGAGCAACGCGGTGGGCGTGGTCGGTGACACGCTCGGCATGGTGCCCGGCATCGGTGCCGTCGCACGCGGGGTCAACGGTGCCGCGCGGTCGGCGAGCGCCGGTGCGGAGGCACTCACGCTGGGCGAGAAGCTGAGCAGCGCGGGCGGCAAGACCTGGCTGGCCGCGCAGCGCATCCACGCCGCCGAGAACCCGCTGACCACCTGGCTGGTGAAGGGCGCCACCGACCCGTCCTCGGCGGCCAGGGTCATCGACGTCTCGGTCTCCGGTGCGGGAGCGCTCACCGGGACGTACGGCGTGGCCAAGAACCTGTGGGACGAGATCAAGAACCCCGTCGCGGAGAACGCGGCGACCGGGGCGGACGGAGTCCGGGCCGGCAGCTTCGACGGGGCCGGTCATGGTGCCACCGCCCTGAAGACGCTGAAGATCCTGTTCGGCGCGACGCACTGAAGGAGTGGAACTCATGACCGACGACGCGGACGAGTTCGAGTACGCCATCGACGAGTCGGCCATGGAGCGTGGCTGCGACCTGTGGTTCGCGCTCGCGCCCGGCTATGTGGAGGTGCCCTTCCGCGACCTCTTCGCCGATCCGGAATCCCCTGAGGGCGCAAGGGTGGTCGAGGCGGTCGAGTCGCTCCTCGAACTGGTCCCTCAGGAGCAGCAGGCCGGCTTCCTGGAGCAGCTTGCCCAGGCCAGGTCCCTGACCTCGGAGATGCGGCGGGAGGGCGTGGTGAGCTTCGCCATCGGCGCTCACGAGGGGGACGACGGCGCCATGCTGGAGTCGGTCGTGATGCTCGCCCGGCGTGAGATCCCGTGGACTCCGCCGAAGCTGGCGGCGGCGCAGGCCGCGACCGCGCGCAGGAACGCGCTGCCGGTCGCCGTGACGGACCTGCCCTGCGGGCCCGGCGCGTTCACCGAGTCCCTGGTGGAGCTGCCGACGGAGGCCGACTCCCGGCAGCGTTCCCTGTACGAGGCGACCGCGTACCTGCCCTTCCCGGACGGGCGGAATCTCGCGGTCCTCACGCTGACGACGACGGCCGTCGACGCTCGCGAGAACTACCGTGACATCCACCGCGCCATGGCGGAGATGGTGAGCTTCGACAATCCGCTCCCCGAGGAGTTCAAGACCCAGATTCCCGAGTCCGAGGTCGAGGCGTCCGTACGCGCGGTCTTCGGCTGACCCCGATGGAGTGAAACGCAGTGGACGTTCCCCTGACGAAGACGGCCTACGAGGACCCGGCCACCCGGCGGGCCTGGTGCCGCACGGCCGTGTTCCGGCTCAGTGCCTTCCTGCTCTCCCTCGGTTCCTTCGTGGCCTGGCTGTACGCGGTGCTCCTGACACCGGTGTGGACTCTCTGGGTCCTTTTCCCCGCCCTGTTCGTGCTGACCTACCTGGCCATGCTGAACACGGCGAGGGTCCTGGGCATCCGGTCGCTGCGCCGGATCCTGAAGGTCTACCCCTGGCAGTCCGTGCCGGGAGCCGCCTCCCTCGCGAAGAACGGCACCACCCGGTTCTCCTTCACCGATCCCGAGCGTCCGGACAAGACCGTCTCGCTCGGCTACGGCAGCTTCCTGGGCAGCGGATACACCTTCTGGATCCGGCAGGTGAAGGCCGGCGAGGTCGACCAGGTCTGGTTCGCGGGCGACCCGCGCTTCCTCGGTGTCGTCGCCGTACCGGGCCCGCGCCGGCTGCTCGGGGTCGCTCAGCGTACGGCCGTGGACGACCGGACATCGGCCCGCAGACGCGGCGTCAGCCCCGAGGCGCGGGAGCAGGCCAAGGCGGCGGGGGCGCGGGTCGGTTGAAGGGCTGAGCAGTCATGGATACGGCGGTGGCGGCGCCCACAGAGGGTGCCGCCACCGCCGTATGCGTGCTGCCCGTCAGAGCCGTGTGTCCAGGAGCTTGCGCAGGGGTGGCGAGAGCTCGTACACGGGTGCTCCGGCGGCCTGGGACGTGGTCAGCTCGTCGAGGTAACGGAGGGCCTCGCCGGACAGTTCCCTCTGGCGTCTGCCGAGGCGGTGTCCCGCCAGCCAGGTCCAGATGCCGAGGGCGATGAGCAGGACCGACGCGTACGCCGCGGGCAGGTCCTTGACCACGGCGTAGCCCACGCCGACGGCTCCCGCGACGACGAGGATCCAGCCCGCCTCGTCGTGCCAGCCGCCATGGTCGGCGATCCGCTCGTACTCCTCGACCTCGGCCGGCTTGGGCGGCGGGGCCACCGGGGCGGCTCGTACGCCGGTGGCCGGACCCCCGGCCGGTGTGGCGTACGACGGCAGCGGGGCCACGTCCAGTGCCGCGCCGCCCCGGCCGGTCAGCCAGGCGGGCACGAAGGTCACGGGGGCGCCGTGCGCGAGCGCCGCCGCAAGAACGTGCCGGTATCCCTCCAGGAAGGGGTGCCGGAGCTTACGTCTGCCCTGGAGGTTGACCTGGACGAAGGCGGCGAGCGCCAGGGCCAGGAGAGCTGCCGGGGGTGCTGCCGCTACCGCCATGTTGTCCGGCTTGCCGGCCGCGGCCCATACCAGCCAGACGATGCCGACGGCGGTGGCCAGGGATCCGGCCCAGACGAGTCCTCCGCGTCCGAGCCGTCGTAGGGCGGCCTCATGTTCGGCGAGGGTCTTTCTGACCGCTCCGTCGTCGAAGTAGTCGTAGCCGTACGCGTTGCCGAACTGCCGTACGGCATCGGCGAGTCGCGGGTCCGCGGACAGTGCGTGCGCGCCGACCGGCAGGAGATCACTGGGGTTGTTGTTCATGATGCGGCCGCCTCCTCGGGTCGGCCCCTATCCGAAGGCGGAGTCGACCGGCCCCCGCACGATACGTGTGCAGGGAGCGATCACCTCGATGACGAGCCGTTGGCGGCCGGAGATCAGCGTGACGTTGACACGGTGCCCCGAGTCACCGTCTGCGGCCAGGGACACACTCTGGCCCGATGTCCCCGACACCTTGAGCCAGCCCTGCCCCTGGAAGGTCTCTTGGAGCCGCCCGACGGCCACGGCCAGCTCCGCGTCCTCGACACCGTCGATCTGCCATTGGTGGCGTGCCGTGCACACCGATCTGAGGCCCTTGGACCAGCAGTCGACGCAGGTGACCGCAGACACCGCGTTGCCCTCGTCCATCCGTCCGCGCACGCCGAGGGCGTCCAGGATCCGGCTGGAGTGAGCGTAGAGCTCCTGGACCACGGCCGGGTCGGGCGCCACGTCCGGGACCGGCTGGGCCTGGGAGAGGGCGGCGGCCATCTCGGCCTCCTCCTCGGTGGCCCAGTCCAGCGTCCGGACGATCGTCGCGAACAGTTCGGAGTAGAGGTCCCAGTCCTCCATGGAGGGCGTGGAGAGCTCGAACACCAGCATGTCGGCGTCGTTGGGCAGGGGGACGTAGACCTGGATCTGGCCGCGCGGCACTTCCAGCGGTTCCCCGGTCGGGGACGCCTCGGCGGTGATCGTGAACGGTGCGCCGCCGATCCTCACGACGGCCTGGCTGTCCCCCTTGCCCGAGGGCAGGGTGCTGATCTGGACGTCGTCGTCGGGATAGGCCCGGCGAAGCGCGGAGTAGGCCTCCGACAGCGCCTCGCCGGGCGTGATCTTCTCCAGCGACATGCGGTAGACCGCGACGGTGGCGGTGCTCCGGCGCCCGTCCATGTCCATGAGGCAGAAGCCGGCGTACTCGGCGCCGGCCTCCGCCAGTTGAGCGGTGATCTGGAGGTAGAGGGCGAACATCGTGATCTGGTCGTCCTCGCTGCCCTCCGCGAGGATCGTCCTGACCAGTTCGCCGAGCCGTTCCCCGGCCTCGTCGACGTTCTCCGCGTCCACGGGAAGCTCGTGGAAGAACGGCGGCATGACCCAGCCGACGTGGAGATCGCCTCGTCGGCCCTCGGGGTCTGCCGTGACGGTGGTGACTTCGGTCATCGCGCTCAGGCCGCCAGGGTCTGGAGGAACTTGTCACCCGTGGCGGGGTACGGCATCGTCCGTACCGGCGAGGGCTGGCTCGGGTTCGCCGGGGTCGGGTGAGTCGACACCGCGGGCTGGCTGCCACCGTCGTCGCCGCCGAAGATGAGCTTGCCGGTGCCGAAGAGGGCGCTGCCCGCCTTCGTGGGAAGCGAGATCTTCCAGACCTCCGACTCGGGCAGGGCCTTGCCGAGCGGGCCCAGGATCCGCTTGTTGATCTGGGTCGACATGACACCGTTCTTGATGCCCTGCATCAGGCCCTTGCCGCCCTGGGTGAGTCCGGCGGCGAGCTTGGCGCCCTTCGCTCCCGCCTTGACGCCGGTGAACAGGCCCTTGGCCGCGCCGATGCCGGGAAGCATGCCGAACGCGTCCATGCCGATCTTGAAGGGCGAGGCTCCGCCCATCCAGTGCCCGGCCATGGCGGCGCCGGAGAAGGCGATGGCGCCCGCACCCAGGATCGCGGAGGCGACCTGGCCGCCGACCGGGATGACGTTGACGACGATCGCGGCCGCGGCCAGCGCGCTGGAGATGGTGGAGAACAAATCCGCGTTGTCGATCAGGAAGTTCTTGAAGCCGTCCCAGGCGCCCTTCAGACCGTCCGTGATCTTGTCCCAGACGCTGATGTCCGGCGGCCTGTTGTTCGCGGCATCGCGAATGGCGCCCTCGGCCTTCCCGGCCTGTTCCTCCCAGTACTTGCGCAGCGCCTCGCCGTCCTGGATGAGGAGCTTGAGGTCGGTCGCGGCGTCCTGGGCCGCCCGCGAGGCGGAGTCGGCCTCCTCCGACAGCGCCTTGGCCTGCTGCTCGGTGAGCTGCTGGAACTGCGCGCCCTCGATCTTGACGTTGACCCGGTCGACGTCGGCGTTCTTCTGGTCGAGCCGCTTGCGTGCCTCGACCGCGCGCTCCTCCAGGTTCTTGGCCTGCCGCTGCATGGTCTCCAGCTGGTCGTGCCAGCCGCGAAGCGCCTTGGAGCAGGCGGCCATCGACTCGTGGCCCTGCTGAAGGTACTTGGGCAGCTCGCCGACCTTCTCCTGGAACTTCTTGGCGGCCTCGCCGTCCCACGCCCCGTCGGTCCTGCCGATGCTCACGAGCATCTCGCGCATCTCGTCGAGCTCGTCACCGACCGTCTTGACGTCGTACGCCAGCGACTCGATCGTGTGCAGGTCACCCTTGGCCGGGTTGAACGTCAGCCCGGGCCAGCTTGGATCGTCGAACATCCCCATCGTCGTCTCCCCGTTGTGTGCGAGTGCGAGTTGTCCCAGCGGTGGTGCGGGCTACTTCTGGCTGAAGCCCTTCTGCAAATCCTGGTCGGTCGTCTGGTATGCCTCCAGCGTCTTCTGGAGACCCTCGTGCAGCCGCTTGGCGCCGTCGGCAATCCGCTTGATGCCGTCGCCCCAGTCGTCCTGGAAGTCGTCGCAGGCGTTGTCGAGACCGTCCGTGCCGAGTCCCTTGGGGCCCACCTTGTTGAGCCGCTCCTGGGCACCGCGCATACGGTCGTCCACTTGGTCCAGCCGGTTGATCAGGGTCTTCATCCGATCGACATCGATCTGGAAGTCAGCCATCCCCGTGTCTCCCCGTGGTCGTGATCCAGTCAACGGCGATCAGATTATCGGAGGGGCAACCTCCAGGGCACCTGAGGATGTTCGCGGTCGCCAACATGTGAGGACCGCGACTCAGACGCCGTCCCACACGTGCAGCACCGACTGTGCGTACGCCAGCCGGGGGTCCAGCCGTGACGACGCGATATGGAAGATGCCGCCGCCCCGGTAGTCGACGACGACCTCGGAATCGCCCGAGGCACGCCACAGCGCGCGGCTCGGCAGGCCGAGGTCCCAGGCCGACTCCTTCTTCGCCTCGTCCTTGTCGCCGAACAACAGCGGCACCAGCCCCTGGAGCGCCCCGAGCGCCCAGATGACGAGGTAGACCGGGGAGAAGACGGTGAACAGCACCCACCCGGCCGGGGTTCCGCGCTTCGCGGTGAAAGGCTCGCCGCCGGTCACCGCCTGCACGGTCCAGCGCGGGCGGCGCGGCCATGGCAGCGCCCGTCCGTCCTGACGAGTGATCCGGCCAATCGGTGCGCCGTCCCCGCCGTACACCTCGTACGCACCCGGGCCGCTGGGCCGGACCGAGCAGAGCAGCTCGGCGTTCAGGCCGCTCACGGTGAACGGCGGCCTCGCCTGACGCCCACCGTTCGGCTCATCCTGAGGCACGTGGACGTACGCGAGCGGGTTGCCTTTCGTCTCCTCGCCCGCCGAACGCACGGTGAGAGTCTGCTCCCCCGCCTTGGTCCGGGCATACGCGCGCAGCCGCTTGCTGTCGATCTCGATCCTGGTCTCGGACGCGGGGCGCGGATACGACGCCGAGGCCGGGGCCTGGCCGTACTGTCCCGGCGCCTGCGGTGGCCCCGGCTGCTGCCCCGGCGAGGACCATTCCTGGCTGCTCTGGTTCATGGCCGCCCAACTGTCGATGCCGTTGACGATGACGAGCGCCAGAATCTCAAAGGTCGGTCGGCCGTGTCGCGGGGCGGTCCGCGTCGGCCGGTTCGACGACGATTCGCCCACCGGACATGCACAGGACCTCCCCCGAAAAGTTGCTCCGTGGAGGACGTCGGCCATGCCTCCGCGAGGCGGTGGGTCGGTGGCTCGGGCGAGCGGCCAGGTGTCCGGGGCCAACCCCGGGACGCTACAACGGCGTCGGGGCGGACCGCGCCCGCCACAGATCCCGGAGCAGGGCGATCTCCGCCATGTGGTGGATGAGTTCGAGGTTGGACCCCCACAGCACCGAGATGTACGGCTCTTCGGGGGCGGAGCCGTACGGGTACTGGGAGAAGCCGATGGTGTCGAGTTGTTCTTCGGTGACCTGTCCGACGGCCTCGCGCCAGCGGTCGATGAGGGACCAGAAACGCTCCTGGGCCAGGGCGGCGGAGGGGGTGAAGTCGACCATCTGCTTCGGGTCCTGGCGGCGTTCGCCGAAGGTCCACTCCCATTCGCCGGCGAAGCAGGAGTGCAGGTGTCCCAACCGCCACGCGATGGTCGTGACCGGCGTGATGTCGGGTTCCACCGGGCCGGTGTGGGCGAGGACCTCTTCGACCCGTTCGACGCTCACGCTCCAGTCCTCGGCGATCTTGGCGACGCTCATGCCGTCGGCCGCCTGCCGGGCGACCTCGGCGTATTCACCCGCCGGGATGTCCGGGGCGCCCTGGTCGAGCAGCCACTCGCCGGGCCCGTACGCCCTGGGTGTCACCGCTTCCGCCCGGCGCCGGATCGACCAGCAGCCCGGCACAGGCTCCCACAGGTACTCCTCGTCGCCGAGCCCCTCCAGCCGTACCTGCGCCCGCTCCCTGACACAGTCGAACTGCTCCAGCAGTACACCCAGTCGGTCGGTCCGTACGCGCCCGGTCTCCATGACCCGCTCCCCTCGCGGTAGAGGCACCTCGCCACGCTCACGCGGAGGTTAACGGCCCGCCCGCGGAGAGCGCGACGGATTTCCGTGCCCACAGGTTCCGTTCGGAAAAGTCCGCGCCAACTGGGCCACAGATCAAGTCATGTGATGCAGGGTGAACTTGTTCCCATGAACCGTTCAAAGTTACGTTTCCCCAACTAACTTTCGAACGGGGGTCCTTGTGGGTGTAGTCCTGCCGAGCGAGCTGGATGCGGCCCTGGACCTGATAGGCATCAGCTGGCCCAACGTCGATGAGGACGACTACCGCGACATGGCCCAGGCCATGCGGGAGTTCGCCGACGACATCGACGACGGTGCCGCGGACGCGCACCAGGCGATCACCGATCTCATCGGTGGCAACGAAGGCCTCGCGATCCAGGCGCTCGAGAAGCACTGGGATCTCGTCAAGGGCAAGCATCTGACCAACCTCTCCGAAGCGGGCCGGGTGGCGGCCACCGCGCTGGACGCGGTCGCCGTGCTGATCGAGGGCGCGAAGATCGCGGCGATCGCCCAACTCGGCATCCTCGCCGCGGAGATCGCGGCCGCCCTCGCCGCCGCCCCGCTCACCTTCGGCCTGTCCACCCTGGGTGGTGTCGCGGGTACGCAGGTCACCCGGATCGCTGTGAAGCGCATCTTCGAGGAGGTGTGCGAGGAGATCGCCGGGCGGATCATGGAGGTCGCGATGGGCCCGGTCTTCCAGGCCATCGGCGCGATGGCGGGTGACCTGGTCCTGCAGTTGGGCGGCAACGCCCTGGGCACACAGAAAGGCGTCGACCTCGGCCAGACCGCGAAGGCGGGCCGGGAGGGACTGGACGAGGGCGTCGACAGCCTCAAGTCGGGCGGGGGCATGCAGCTGGCCAGCGCTGGCGGGGGCGCGAGCGGCTCGATGCAACTGGCCAGCGCGGGCGGGGACGGCGGGTCGAGCAGTGGCGGCGGCGGCGGCGGTCAGTTCAGCATGGACCTGGAGTCCTACGACCGGGCGGGCAACGGACTCAAGAGCGCGGGCGGCAAGATCCGCGACGGCGCCGGCAGCAAGCTGACCCGCGCCAAGTCCTCGCACGGCCGCGCCCGGGGCAAGGACGCACTCACCAATCTCCTCGACCCCATGGTGGACGAGGTCATGGAGGGCATCGAAAAGGGCGTCAAGCGCTCCGCGTCCCACCTCGACGAGAGCATGACCAGCGGCCTGAGCAAAATGGCCAAGCGCCACAAGGACAACGACGACGACATCGCGACCCAGCTCCAGGGCATCAGCAAGTCGCCGGGACGCGACATTCCCGTCTACCACCTCGACGACAAGGGCAAGGTCACCCGCATCACCTCGGCGGGGCACCACGATCTCACCGACGACGACCGCACCCGTCTGACCTCGCTGAACCTCCAGGGTGACAGCGTCCCCGAGCGTAGGGCGGGCAACTACCCGCTGCCCGCCAAGGGCAAGCGGGAGAGCAAAGCCTCGCAGCAGGTAGCCTTCGGTAGCACTGATCTCTCGCAGGCCACCAAGACGGCCCGGCAGGCCAACGGTGACTACGGAAGGACGTCGAAGGGGAAGTTCTCCAGCCGGAACTACGCCGCGGGCCGGTACGGAAAGCCGGGCGCCGATGACGAGTTCATCATCGTCGGCCGCAGCAAGTGGCCCGCCTCGCATTCGGAGCGCCAGGTGGGCATACCGTTCCTCAACGCCGGGACCAAGGACGGGCTGACCGAGCTCTACACCGAACGAGAACCGTGCACGACCGGAAAGGGCGCTCAGAACTGCAGCGCCTGGATGTCGGAGTACCTCCCGAAGGACGTACGCGTCTCCCATACCGTCGAATACGGCGACACACCGGATTCGAAGCAGAAGGGCAACGACGCGATGGAGAAGTACCTGAACGGCATGAACCCGAAGAAGAGGTAGTGACAGCACATGCCCCCGCTCGTCGACCACGCGATGATGGAGTCGGTCTTTCCCGCCGAAGAGATCGAGACGTGGGAGGAGGAGAAGCTCCCCGCCGGACTGCGTGCCTCGGCCCGTACGGTCCTGACCGAGGTCGGACTTCCGCACGATCGCAGCTCCTTCTTCCTCCTGGACGGCGCGCTTTTCGAGGGCGAAGACACCCCGGCCGGGTTCCGCCGCTGCGCGGAACTGGACCACTTCTCCGAGTACGAGAACATGCCGAAGGGCTGGGAGAACTGGCTCATCATCGGTGAGATCTTCTACGACGTCGTCGTCCTGGATCCCGAGTCCGGAATGGTGTACTGCCTGCCGGACGGCGAATACCGGGCCCTCCCGCTGAACCGCAGCCTCGATTCCTTCGCCTATTTCACCTATCTGCTCCAGGTCGAGCGCCCGAACTACGACTTCTCGGTGTCCGAGGACGTCGACGATTCGGAGGCCGTGGCGATCTCTTTGCGGGAGCGGATGATTGCGGCCGATCCACTTCCTTTCGAGGGCGTGGAGCCCGCCTGGTCGGAGGAGTTCGACTGGGATGACGAGGACGCTCCCCGTCTGCCCCCGTGGGATGCTGTGCTCTCGAACGTGTACGAGTCCATCGACTAGGCGGAACCATCCATGACAGCCCTCGCAGGTGACGCCCGGCGTTTCGATCCGGAGGAGCTCACCACCTTTTCCGCGGCGGCGGTGGCGAACATCCGGCATGAGCCGAGTGCGGACTTTCTTCGCAATGTCGGCATTCCAGCCCGTCCGAATCCCTGGTTCGACCTCGTGGACGGCTCTCCGGAGCAGGCCAGAACGCTCGGCGACGCCTACGACGACCTGCGCGAGCGGTGGACCGACCTGCCCGAAGGTGCGGAGGGCTGGCTCCTTCTCGGCATGGTGCCCTATGACGACATCGCCCTGGACGGGGGCACCGGAGTCGTGTACTGCCTTCCGGGCGACGAGTCCGAGACCTATCCGCTGAACAAAGATCTCCCCTCCTTCGCCCACTTTCTCTATTTGCTGGAGAAGGAGCGCCCGAACTACGACTTCGAGTCAGAACTCGAAAATATCGATCCGGAGAGTGCGGCGGCCCGTCTCACCGAGCAGATGCGGGAAATCGACCCGGCCGCTCTCGCGGTGAGCAATTCCCGCTGGCACGACATCCTGGAGTATGTCGCCGAACCCGAGGCGAGGTAGTGGCGATGAAAGACAGCGATATTCGGCGCATCGGGGAGATCACCCTCCCCCTGACCGTCGGCCCGTACTTCGCGACGGCCGAGTCCGACCCCGTATCCCTGCAGGAGTTCGCGGAGTCCGTCGGCCGTACGGTCGTGCTGGAGGAGTGCCGGCAGTGGACGCGGTTCGGTTCGGACCGCGGGTTCGAGCTCTGCGCCGACCACGAGGGTGTCGTACGCGCCGTGCTCCTCGACTGGACCGAGGAGTCGCGGTTCGTGAACGCGACTCCGGAGGCCTTCGCCCAGTCGCTCGCCGTGCTCGACCAAGGCCTCGCCGCGATCCTCGGCACCGAGGTGCCGCAGGAGGCCGCCGCCGCGTACGCGGAGCTGGAGCAGCGGCTGCGGGCGCTGGACGCGCGGGCGTTCGAGGGGCGTGAGCACTGGTGGCCCCTCGTCCTCGACGACATCCGGGACACTGCGAGCGCGGAGTGGTTCACCGCCTTCGAGATACTGAACGACCAGGGCGAGAAGCAGATCGTCACGCAGGCCGGTGACATCGGCGTCCACCCGGAGGAGCGGCTGTGGGCCCGGCTGCGGGCCGCGGGTGTGGAGCCGGAGCAAGTGCTGCGGATCCACACCGAGTTGGAGGCCTGCTTCATGCCGGGGCACTACTGCTCGTTGTGGCTCGGGCAGGTCTTCCCCGAGGCGCAGCTGACGCACAACTTCCCCTACGGGGAGACGGCCGAGTCCCGCGCCGAGGGCATCAGGTTGCTGCGTGAGGCAGCGGCCGAGCAGCCGCAGTAGAGGGGATTCAGCACATCATGACCGTCGGTACCACCGTCACGCCGGACATCGCCTCCTGGCCGCCGCTGGACGAGGACAAGCAGGCCCTCGGGCAGCGGTTGCTCGACTGGGCGGCCGACGGCGACGGGCCTCGACTGTGTCTGGTGCGAGGCGCCGAGGGCAGCGGCAAGAGCGGTCTGCTCGCCTGGCTCCTGGCCGGGACGGTCGGTCGGCCGGGACTCACCGTCCATGCCACCGTGCCGTCCGAGGGGCTGACAACCGAGAGCTTCGCCTGGGAGTTGGGGCGCCAGCTCGGCTACGGCCCGCTCTCCCCCGCCCGTCTGCTCGACCAAGTGGGCGCGGACGAGCGGCCGTTGCTGCTGCTCGTCCCCGATCTGCACCGAGCCGGGGCGGGCCCGTCCGATCTGCCGGCGGCGGCACCGGAGACGCTGGTCGCCGAGCTGCTGGAGCCGTTGCTGGCAATTCCCCATCTGCGCACGGCCGTTGAGGTCGGGAGGTCGGGGCTGCTGACCGCAGACGACGCCGAGGTCATCGACCTGGTTGAAGGCGGAGGAAGCGGCGGCGGAGAAGGCAACCGGCAGGTCTCGTACGCCGATCTCGTCGCCGAGGTCCCGCGCACGGCCGACGGCCGACACGACTGGTCCCAGGCGTCCGACGCGGTCCGCCGCCGCATCCTCGACGTGGCGCTGCGCACCGACGACGGGGCCGCCGTACGCGGCCTGTTGGCGGACCCCGGGTTCCTGGTGCACGGCTCGGCCGCCGCGCTCACCGCCGTGCTCGCCGACGAGCGCATCCCCGTACCCGGGCGACTCCGCGAGGTGTGGAGGCGTGCCGCACCGGAACTGACGGCGTATCACCCCGACAGTGCCGAGCGGGCCGCCCTGCTGCACTCCGCCGCGGTCGACACGGACCCCGAGCTGACCGAGTACCTGCGCCCGCTCGCCCAGCGGCACTGGTGGTCAGCGGTGTGGGCCCGGACCGACCTCTCGGTGACCGCGCTGGCTCCGGTGCCGGGCGGGGAGCGACGGCTGCTGGTGTCGGACCCGACGGGGCGGTTGCGGACGTACGACGTGGAGAGCGGTGCGTCCGTCGGCGCGTCCAACGGGGCCGCATCGTCGTTCGTCCACCCCACCTCCGTACGACCGCGCTCCGTCGCTCCTCGTGACGCCCGCTCGGCGCTGCTGTTCGACCGGTCCGACGCGCTGCTGCCGCTGGTGACCGAGGACGACCCGACCACCGCGTTCGCGCTCGGGCGTATCGCCGAGCACCACGGTTCGGCAGCGCTCGCCGCGGAGGAGTCGCAGGTCACCGCGCTCGGCAGCGGCGGCGCCCGGAACCCGTACGCGGTCGTCGGCGACCGGGGCGGCACGGTGCATGTGTGGTCCTTGGGCGAGTACCAGGACGTCCCGCGCTCCTCCCGTGTGCACGAGCAGCCGGTCACGGCCGTCACCTGCGTCGACACCGCCGACGGGCTGACGCTCACCTTCAGTGCCGGTGCGGACGGCTCGGTGCGGCTGTGGGAGATCTCGGCCGAGCCGATGCCGGTGCCGGTGCAGCAGCGCCGGTCCCGGGCCACCGCGCTCGCGGCGGCGGACACTCCCGCCGGTCCGGTGCTCGCCGTGGCCTGGAGCGACGGCGAGCTGCATCTGTGGCACGTGTTCTCCGGCAGGATGCGGGTGCTGCCCTGGCCGCACGGCTGCGACGCCCTCGCGCTGACCCCTGAGGGCCTGCTGGTCGTCGGGGACGCGGGCGGGCTGTACGGCGTACGGCTGCGGCTGGACGTGCTCTGGGAGGAGTGAGGTTCCGTGCCGGCTAGCCGAAGGGGCTGTTCGTCACGGTGACGGCCGTCTTCGGTTCGCGGGCCGGCGTCGGGGCCGTGAAGGAGATCCCGGCGGCCACCAGCGTGGCCAGTTCCAAGAACTCCTCCTCCGCGTCGAAGACCTCGGTGGACAGGGAGACCACCACCGCCTGCGGGATCCGCGGGAAGGCGAGGTGGAACGTGGCGGTGCGGACCGCCGAGGTGCTCTCCCCCTCGACGCCGAACAGTGCTCCGGGGACCGTGACGGGCTGGTCCGCCACCACGACCGCGGCGAGCCCGGCCGGCAGCGGGACGACGGCCTTGTGCGTGTCCGGCTCGTCCGGGTGGGCGCGCAGTGCGCTGTGCGGGTAGAGGTGGGGATCTCCGGCCGGGCGGTCGGTCGCGGAGATCTGGCAGATGCCCGTGAGGAGGAGGTCGTCGTCCGTGCGCAGCGCGAAGGAGCTGAAGTGGACCAGCCGCGGACTTGCGGATCGCGTCGGCGTACTCCTGGGCCCGGTCCCCATGCTGGTTCTCCAGCCTCTTGGCGTCGTCGATCAGGCCCTGGAGCCGGCCGCGGGCGTCCTCCAGGGTCTTGCCCGCGCTCTCCAGCCGGGCGCTCGCACTGTCCAACCGGGCCTGGGCGTCGTCCAGTCGGGCCTTGTCGGTGAACAGCTGCCCGGCCAGTCGCAGGTCCGGGTCGGAGCGGGCCGTCTCCTAGCCCCGCTCGGCCTGGTCGGCCCTTCGCCGCGCCTCCTCGGCGTCCGCCTCGTAGTGGCCGGCCCTGACCTTCACGTCGTGCAGGGTGTCACTCCACTTGGCGATCTCGCCGCCCGCTGCCTTGAGGGAGGCGTGGGCGCGCCGGAGATAGCCGGGGAGGTCCGTCACCTTCTCGGTGAACGCCTTGGCCGCCTCCCCCGACCACCAGGCGCTCTCCTTGGACAGGGAGTCCAGCAACTCGTAGATGGTCTGCAGGGTTTCGGCGGTGTGCAGCAGGTTGTTCGAGAGGTTGCTCGCCGGCTGGGGGTGCCCGGTAGTCGGATCCCAGCCGAGGGCGCTCCAGTCGTCGCTCACTTCGCCGCACCTCCGGTGGGACGCCGGCATGGGCTGAGGTGTGGGCTCCGGTCTGCGCTCGGGTGTGCCGGAACGCGCCCTGGATCTCCTGCTCGGTCTGCTCGTACGCCTTGATGATGGCGGGCAGGGCGTCGTTGAGCACCTTGATGCGTTCCGGCGTCTTGCCGAGTCCGAACTCCCAGCCGTCCTCGAAGCCCTCGAAGTCCTCGCAGGCCTTGTCGAGCACGCGCTTGCCCAGGCCCATCGGCCCGGTGTCCTTCATCCGGCGCATCGCCTCGTCGAGTTGGGACCGACTGTCCTCAAGCTTCTGCTTCAGCTTGCGCAGTTCGTCGAGACTGACCTCGAAGCCGGCCTTGTTCCTTCCCCCGTATTCCGGTCCTGCGCGTCAGTCGGAGACCCGGCGCAGGAAAAGCCACATTCCCTTGGTGCCGTGGGTCTGCCGCGCGAATCCCTCTTCCCCGGCGATGGCCTCGGCCTCCCCGGCGGAAATCCCGGGGTACCGGGCGGGATTGACCCGGATGTGCCCGTGCACGTTCGGAGCGCCGTCGCGGATCTCCCCACGCAGTTCCTCGCGCAGCTGCCCTGGCTGGACCTGCCTGCGCCGACGCCGCGAGCCGAACGCGATGAGGAGGTTCACGAGCACCAGCGCGGCGACGCCGGCCCCGATGCACCCGAGGGCGGCCGGGCTGACGACACCACCGGGCGGGGCCGCGAGCGGAACACCGACCATGTGCATCGAGGGAGAACCTCCAGGTGAGGACGGCAGAGGGCCCGTACCCTAGCGAGTCCCGGTAAGGATCCGGCCGGGCTGACGATCGCCGTATCGCGGCGTCCACACGTCCGTTCTGGTGCCGTACCGGCGCTGTTGCACCCCCGGACGCCACGGTTCCCTCACGGGGATTCACACCATCGCCCCACTCGGACCACACCACCCCCATCGGTCTTTTCCGTATGGATCACCATCTTTTTCCGCCCGGATGAGGAAGGCGGCGATCACCGGCACCGGCCGCAAACCGACAAGCTTGTAGGGTGTCATGAGCATTTCGGGGGAGCTTTCTGATCACTTGAGCGCCATGCTCCATTTCGCTGTGGGCTCCCACGCATCATCGAGACTCATGGGGAGAGGGAGTTCATGTCGTACCCTCCGCCGCCCGGAGGGCCGGGCGGCGCGTATCCACAGGGGCAGGGAGGGTGGGCACCACCTCCGCAGCCGCAGCCGGGTGGGGTGCCCTATCCGCAGCCGCCGCAGGCCGCGCCGGGGCACCACGGCCATCCACCGCAACCGCCCATCACGGCGCCGGGTTGGCCCACGGCACCCCACCCGCCGTATCCGCACCAGCAGCCTCCCGGTGGAGGTGGCGGCAACCAGGGCGGTGGCGGGAGCGGCCTGAAGAAGGTCGTCATCGGTGTCGTGGTCCTCGCCGTGCTCGCCGTGCTCGGCATAGGTGGCCTCGCCGCCTACCAGGCTCTCGGTGGCGACGCGTTGCCGACCGCGTCGGGCGATGCGCAGGGCGAGCAGCTGCTCAGCGCGGACGACATCGAGGAGCTGCTCGACGGCCGTAGCCAGGCGTTGAAGAGCGGTGATGAGGACACGTACCTGGCGCCCTTCTCCGGTGAGGCCAAGGACACGCAGAAGAGCCTCTTCGAGAACCTGCGCAAGATCCCCTTCACCCAGGCCGAGTACTCCGTCCTCAAGACGACCGGTTCGAGCACGGACGAGTACGGCGACGGGGCCACGATCGCCCTCGACGTCGCCTTCGTCCACAAGATCCAGGACGTGGACGTCCGGCCGGTGTCCGAGTGGTACCGGTGGATCATCAAGCGGGAGTCGAAGGACGCCGAGCCGCAGATCACCAAGGTGGGCCCCTCACCCGGCGCCTACGGCTCCAAGGGCTATGTGTTCTACCCGGCCCCCTGGGACCTCTACGAGGACATGCACGTCGTCAAGAAGGCCCACACACTCACGATCTCGGACAAGAAGTACGCCACCGACACGGACCGCTATGCGCCGTACATCGAGAAGGCGGCGGCCGACGACATCGAGCTGTGGAAGGCGAACGGTCCCGAGGACACCGAGACGCCCACAGGCTTCGTGACGGTCCTCGAACCGGACCGCAAGACCTACTCCTCCCTGTACGGCTCGCCGTACGTCGACTGGGAGGCCGGCCAGAGCGTGGCGATGCCCACCTTCGACGCCGGTTACGGCGGGGACCAGAAGGACCTGGAGTACGGCGGTGCCCGGGTCAAGATGGACACGTCCGGGAGCCGCTTCACCAACGCGACGTACTGGCCGAAGCTCGTGCAGGAGATCTCCCACCACGAGTTCGCGCACGCCATCGTGCAGCCGCTGGAGGCCACCGGCACCTTCGTCACCGAGACCAACGCCCGCTGGTGGGTGGTGGAGGGCTTCGCCGACTTCGTGGCGTTCCGCTTCGATACCGAGCTCGGCGCGTGGAGCGTCCGCAACGACGTCACCGGCAAGGAGTTCAGCGGCACGCTGCCCACGTCGGCCGGGAGCGGGGACGAGGTGAGCACGGACTACACGGTCAGTTATCTGGCCATCCGGTTCATCGCCGAGAAGAGCGGCACCGCCGCCGCGCTTCGGTTCGTCGCCGACCACTATCGCGCCCCCAAGCAGCTCGACCAGCAGCTGCGCGACGCCACGGGCATGGGGGAGAGCCAGTTCCAGGCCGCCTGGGCGAGTTACGTGAGGAGCCACAGCTGATGAGCACAGACGGCACGCAGGGAGCCGGTGGGGCGTACGGCGGGCCGCCTCCTCCGCCGGTGCCCCCACCGGGGTACGGCTATCCGCAGCAGCCTGCGGCGCCACCGCAAGGTCCCCCGCCGCAGCAGTACGGCTACGGATACGGGGCTCCGCAGCAGGCCCCTCAGCCGCCCGCGCCCGGCTGCCCTCAGGCTCCCGCGCCGGGGTACGGGGCCCCGCAGGCACCCACGCCCGGGTACGGAAGCGCTCAAGCGCCTCCCCCCGGGTACGGGGCTCCGCAGCAACCGCAGCAGGGATACGGCTTCCCGCAACAGCCACAGCCACAGCCACAGCCGTACGGTCATCCCGGCCCCGCAGGTCCTGCCGGCGCCGCTCAGCCGGGCGGCGCGCGCAAGAAGCCGGTCGGGATGATCGTGCTGCTCGTCATGGCCGTACTCGTCCTGAGCGGGGCCGGGTTCGGGGCCTGGTACATGTTCATCGGCTCGCCGAGCAACAACGTGCTGTGGAGCGTGGAGGGCACCACGAAGAGCGGTGACGAGGCCGGCGCGGCGCTCAAGGCGAACACCCGGGGCACCTGGTTCACCGACAAGGCGGTGGTGCAGACCCTGTCCAGCGGTGTGAAGGCGTACGACCTCGGAACCGGCAAGCAACTGTGGGCCACGCCGCTGCCCGGCGACAGCAACGAGTCGTGCGTCGCGCCCGAGAACTCCTCCGGTGACATCGGGATCGTCGCCTACGGCGACGGCAACGCCTGCGACCACGTCGTGGCGTACGACCTCGACAGCGGCAAGCAGCTCTGGGACAAGGACCTCAAGCCCGGTGACACCACGTCGAAGGACGACGTGTCGATCGCGCGGGCAGGCGATGTCGTGGTCGTCAACGCCGCGAAGGTGACGCTGGCCCTGAAGGCGGCCGACGGTACGACGGCCTGGGACCCGAAGAAGTTCGCGACCGAGGACTGCGGAAGCGGCGAGTTCACCGGCGGCAAGGCGCTGATCCGGGTCCGCGGCTGTTCGGTCAGCGACTTCGACGACCCAGACTGGGGACAGCACTGGGACGAGGTCTCGCTGATCGACCCGGCCACCGGGCAGGCGCGCTGGACCTACCACCACAAGGTCCCCGAGGACAGCCTCGGCGAGATCGACGGCGGCGACGTCATCTCGACCTCCCCCATCGTCCTGATCAGGCACGGTGACGACGGGGAGGCCCTGTTCTCCCTCGACGAGGAGACGGGGAAGGTGCGCAGCCAGTTCTCCCCCGCCACCCCGGCCGAGTACGTCACGACCGACGACTCGCGGGGCGGCCCCTGGTCGGAGGCGGGTGCCTTCGGTGACACGTTCGTCATCGGTGTGACCGGTGAGAAGAGCAAGGCGCTGCTGGCCGCCTACGACCTCGACAGCGGCAAGCAGCTGTGGAAGACCGAGGCGGTCGAGTTCCGGGACTTCTATCCGCTGCCGGCGGCCGGAGGCGACCGGATCCTGGCCTACCGGAACACCAACGACAGCGACGAGGGCTCCGAGCTGGTGGAGCTCGGCGCGAAGGACGGTGCCGTCAAGACGGTCGTCGAGTACCCGGCGGACGTCCACAAGGGCATGTCGGTGTTCGCCAGGCCCTACTGGCACGACAACCGGCTCTACGTGTCCGAGCCGAACCCGTCCGTCATCTACGGGGCGACGCCTTACACCCTGGTGGCCCTCCCCACCACCGACTGACGGCCGGGCCGTCGTACCCGAAAAGCTCCCGTCGCCTGCTTCCTGGCGACGGGAGCTTTCTTCGTACGTCGGTGGCACGCGGCATACGTCAGTGACGCGCGGCGATTCTCGTCAGCCCGGAGCAGTCCTGCCCGCCGGCCGGGTCCGGCTCGTACACCCAGTACAGGGCTGCGAGTTGGGCCAGCAGGAGGACGGGGACGACGCATGCGGCGGCCATGGCCAGGCCCCCCGGCCGCTGCCCCCCGCGCCGCAGGAACACCAGGAGGAACAGGGCTGCCAGTGCGCATGCGGGGGCGGCCCACGCGGTGACGTACATCCGGGTGGAGGGGCCCAGGTAGCGGCAGTTCTGGAATGTGTCGCCGTCGAAGGAGAAGTGGGCCGCGAGGAGGCCCGCCGAGGCGACGACCAGGACCGGGACCGCCCAGGACCATCGTCGGGTGGGTGCGCTCATCAGTACCAGTCCGGGTTGGGTCGTACGATGCGGATGTTCTGCTGCCCTTCGTGCTGCTCGGTGGCGTGGAGCCGCCCCTCCAGGCTGACGTTCTGGTACGAGTCGCTGTGCTGGGTGTACTTGATCTCGCCGTCCGGCATCACCGCGGTGACGATCGCCGCGTGGTGGGTGTTGCCCTTCTCGATGGAGTCGTTGGGCCCGGACTGCTCGTAGTAGATGATGTCGCCCGGCTTCACGTCGGAGCGCGGGACCTCGCTGCCGCCGTGCTCCAGCATGAAGTTCTGGTTGTTCTCGGCGGCGGCCCAACTGTCGGAGTAGGCAAGCCGCTTGTCGATGCCGTCGGCGCCGGTGCGGTTGCCGATCATCCACGAGTCGTCGTCGGACGTCCCCCAGATGCTGGTCTTCTCCTTCATCCCCGCGTGCAGCAGGGCGTTGGAAACGAAGTTGGTGCAGTTGTTGCCGAAGTCGGTGGGGTCGTCCTGGTCCCAGTTGGCGAGGGCGTACTCCACGAGCTTCACCCGGTCGTACTTGCCGTTGCCGCGCAACTCCTGCCGTACGTCGGCCGGGATGCCGTCGAGGCCCGCGAGGGCGACCGGCTGGGCCAGCATGAAGTCCTTGCGCTGCCGGTCGCTGAGGCCGTTCCACCACTGCCGTACGGTGGTCGGGTCCTTGTCGACCGGAATGTCGTTCGCCAGCATCTGCATCTGGACGTGCGAGGCGTGTGTCTGGAGATCGTTGAGCGCCTTGCCCGGGTCGGTGAGCCCGGTCTGGCCGCCGAGCTTCGCGAACTCCTCGGCCGCCAACTTGTCGGCTGCGGTGACCTGTTCGACGGCCTGGTCGACGAGGTCCTGAACCTGGGCCTTGTACGGCCCCATCTCCTCGGCCTCGGTACGGCTGCGCGGCGGCGGACCGGTGACCGTCCCGTCGACGCCGATCTCGAGACCGTACCGGGCGGCGAGATCCACGGCGGCCCGCATGGTGCTGTGCGCGGTCTCGATGGTCGTCGTCATCCCGTCGGCGACCATGTTGACGGACAAGAGGATGTCGTAGGCCGCCTCCAACTGGTTGGCCAGCAGCTCGAATTCGGCGGCCGCGGTGGCGCCGACCTCGTCGGTCCAGTTGTCCTTCAGCGGCTTGGCGCCGTACTCCCGCAGGTCCTTCGCCGCGTCCAGGGAGTACTTGGCGAGAGCGTGCCACTCGTCGGCGGCGGTCGACCAGGTCTTGGGGCGGGCGTTGTTGATTCCCTCGTACGACACCATGGTCAGGCCCTCCCGAGGTCGTTCAGCCCGGCGCGCAGCCGTGACTCGGCCTCGGCGTCCGCGCTGTCGTAGCCCTCGGCCGACTCCCTGAGTTTCCGGCTGAGTTCGCCCATCCGCCGGGCGAGGGAGACCATGTGCTCCTCCCACTTCTCGGCGCACACCTTGAGCCGCACGGGGCTCTCCCAGCCGTTGCCGTAGTGGGCCCCGTACACCTCGTCGCTGGTGTCGAGCGAGTGGCTGAGACGCTTCATCGTCTGCTGGGACAAGGACTCGGTGTCATCGACCGCGGCGCGTACGCGCGCAGCGTTGATCTCGATGTCGGCCATGGACAACTCCCCCGATGTGAACTGGCTGTCGGCAATAACCTGGCTGTCGATAGTCACTGGGCGGGAAGCTGCCGCCGAACCTTCACACCCGCTGTGGCGGATCAGGCCGCGACGCGGAGCACCACCAACGCGACGGCGCTGCCCAGGGCGCAGGCCAGCGCGAGGGCGAGCAGCTTGGCGTTACGGCCGCGCGAGCTGCGCAGGGCGATCCAGACTCCGGCGGCGGCGACGACGCCGAGGGCCGCGTTCATCGCGCTCATGGCCGCGTCACTGCCCGGCATTGTGGCCACCGCGGCGGCGGCCAGGGCCACGAGGGCGCAGAGTACGGCGGTGAGCGTCGCCGGGGTCCAACGGGTGTGGGGGGTCACCGGCTCCTGGACGCCGGCCCCCGTATCGTTCGTCAGCATGCGCGACAGACTACAAGATCGTTTGCGTTGGCATGCTCGCGGCGGAAGGCGGTGCGGTTCTCCTTCACACCGCCCGCTCCGGCCCCGCCGCACCCCTCCGGATCACGCTGATACCTTGCTGCACCTGTCAGTTCGCACCTCGGGGGATTCCATGAGCCAGCCGCCGTTCCAACCGCCACCGCAGCCGGCGCAGCCGTCTCAGCCGCCGTATTCGACACAGGCCCCCTACAACCCGTACACCCAGCCCGCCCAGCCACCGCAGCAGGTACCGGGGTTCGGGCAGCCCCCGATGTACTCCGCGTACTCCGCTCCGCAGCCCGGGCCGCCGTTCCAAGCGCCGCCCCTCGGGCAGCGGCCGAACACCGGCGGCAATCCGGTCGGCGCGATCTTCCTCGGGCTCTTCGCATCGGTGGTCGTATCACTGCTCTACAGCGGTCTCATCATGGCCACGTACAAGGAGCAGTCGACCACGACGGGCAACGTCCTCTACTTCGCCCACGCGCTGCGGGTCTGATGCACGATCGGGTGACATCTGAACTGGCTTGCCCTGTAGGGCGGGTGGGAAGGATGTCGCTGTGCCCAAGCCTTATCCGGAGGAGTTCCGCCAGGACGTCGTGCGGGTTGCGAGGAACCGAGGCCCGGGTGTGACGGTCGAGCAGGTGGCCACCGACTTCGGAGTCCATCCAATGACGTTGTGGAAGTGGATGCGCCGGGCGGACATCGACGACGGAGCCAAGTCCGGAACGACCAGCCAGGAGAGTGCCGAGCTTCGGGAAGCGCGTCGCCGGATCTAGCTGCTGGAGCAGGAGAACGAGGTCCTGCGGCGGGCCGCGGCCTATCTGTCACAGGCGCATCTGCCGGGAAAAGGATCTACCCGCTCGTGAAGGAGCTGGCCGGGGACGGGGTGCCCGTCACGGTTGCGTGCCGGGTGCTGAAGCTCGCCAGACAGCCCTACTACCGCTGGCTGGACCAACCGATGCCCGATGCCATGCTGGAGGAGGCGTATCGCGCAAACGCGCTGTTCGACGCGCACCGTGACGACCCGGAGTTCGGCTACCGCTTCCTGGCCGACGAAGCGCGCGGCGCCGGGGCCGTGATGGCGGACCGGACCGCATGGCGAATCTGCCGGGACAACCGCTGGTGGAGCGTGTTCGGCAAGAAGCGCGGCAAGGGCAAGAAGCCCGGGCCGCCGGTGCACGACGACCTGGTCCGCCGTGACTTCACCGCGACCTGCGCGAACCAACTGTGGCTCGCCGACATCACCGAGCACGCCACCGGCGAAGGCAAGCTCTACCTCTGCGCGATCAAGGACGCCTTCAGCAACAGGATCGTGGGCTACTCCATCGACGAGCAGATGAAGTCCCGCCTGGCCGTGACAGCCCTGGAAAACGCCGTGGCCAGGCGTGGAAACGTCGACGGCTGCATTCTGCACAGCGATCGCGGATCGCAATTCCGCTCCCGGAAATTCGTCCGGGCGCTCGGCCGCCACCGGATGGCCGGATCGATAGGGAGAGTCGGAGCTGCCGGCGACAACGCGGCCATGGAGTCCTTCTTCAGTCTGCTGCAGAAGAACGTCCTCGACCGCCGTGTCTGGTGGGCCACCCGCGAAGAACTCAGGATCGCGATCGTGACCTGGATCGAGCGGACCTACCACCGACGCCGCAGACAAGCCTCACTCGGCCGGCTGACCCCCATCGAATTCGAGACCGTCATGACCACACCGGCCCTCCAGGCCGCGTGACCGAACCTGTCACCCGAACCTGCATCAGACCCCTTCGCCCAGGAGGGACAGCAGGCCCTGTACACGGTCACCGAGAACGACGGCAGCCGCTACGTCCCCGCCTTCACCCACTCCACCCACGCCCCGACTCCTGGCACCAGTGGCACCACACCCCGGGCCACCAACTCGCAGCCGCCGGCGCCCCGGTGCGGCTCAATCCCGGACACCGCATCAGCCTGACGAACCCGGTCGAGGCACTACGGCAGTCGAGCAACCGGTGACCCGGACTGACTGAGCGCTCGTGGTCAGGACCCGGCCGGTGCGGAGCAGCCGCGGGCCTTCGCCGAATGCTCTGCGAGCGAGCGGCTCTCCTCGCCGGGCTCCAGCACCGTGCCGTACTGGCTCGCCTCGCCTCCGATTTCGTCGGGAACGAGGCTCCGCAGTTCGTCGTACGGCAACAGTCCACCGCAGGCGCTCTTCACCTGCGCCCGATTCGCCGCCGTATACCCGCTGCTGAGCCCCTCGGCGAGGAACAGACCGGCCATCCCGCCGACGAGCAACACGAGCGGCAGCCCTATGAGCAACGGCTTGCCCGGCGCCAAGACCATTGGACCACTGGAATCCCCCGTAGTGCGAGTGATGCAACGTTCGTGGTTCAAGAGGGCAGAGCAGCCGGTGCGCCGCAACCGTGGCGGGCCGCCGACCGCTCCGCGAAGTGCTCCAGATCCGCTCGCTCCTCCTGGGTGAGCGGGTCCGAGGTCACCTTGCGGTCACTGCCCTCAACAGGCGAGGCGTGATAGTAGCCGACGCCCAGGGCGCCCTCGCAGGTCGCCGACGTCCAGGCCATGTAGGTGTCGGTGCCCGAAGGGGTGTCATGGCCGCCGTACTTGCCGTCGAAGACCGCGTCGGACGCGTCACTGAAGGGGCCGTATGCGGCGGTGAGTTGCAGACCGCCCACGAGCAGGCACTCTTCCACCTGTGACTTCCCTACGTCGGTCTCGCGCACCGTCGATGCGGAGGTCATCCCTTCGCAGGTCCCCGTGGCATCGCCGGCCGACACGGTCCTGGCGCCGGCAGCCGGGGCGGTGAGCCCATTCGCGTCCCCGGGTTCCGTTTCGCAGCCGGTCTTCTCCGCCGTGCGCTGCGCTGTTCCGGTGGCCACGCGGGGAGCTTGAGGCGCGTGGCTTCCGTGACCTCACTGCCGTAGGGCGACCCGGCCGTCACGAGTATTCCGCTGCCCTCCATCGGCGACCAGTTCTTGCAGCTGAGGAGCACCGATGCGGTCGTCTGCTCGTTTTCGGTAACCATGAGCCCCTGCCACCCACCGTTAAGGGGTACGGGCAAGGTCTTCTCATCGCCCTGGTAGTCGCCGTACGCGTTATGGGCGCCGGCCGAGGTCTCGATGGCGATCTCGATGTCGTTGACATCGCATCGCGTCGCCAGACCGGCCGGCTCCGTCACATCGTCCGACACGTCGAACTGCCAACCGGAGACGTGGAATCCCGCACCGAACAGGGAGAGCCTCGACTTCCCCGCGAGGTCCAGTACCGAGTCGACCTGGAGCATCCCGCTGCACGCCCGTGCGGTCCTAGCGGCAGGGTACTGGAGCTGAAATCCGTAGTACGCGGCTCCCAGGACGGCCAGCGTCAGGGCGTAACCGATCAGCCGACGCCGCGCTCTCTCACCGAGCAGGGTCGACATCCCCGTTTTCATTCGTTGTGTTCCTGTTCGTGTCTCATGAGGCGGGCGGGGTCACCTTCAGGCGACGAACTGCCCGAAGGGCTTGGAGAGCTCGGAGAGCTCGGAGAGCTCAACCCGGAGCTCTCCGTGGAGTGAATCGCAGCGCACTTGAAAACCTCGCCGCCGAATACCGCGCGGCGTTGGTCGCGGCGGTAGCGAACGTCTCTCGCTGCTCGCTGTCGAGGGTCCGGGTCGGCGGCATGTTCGCCACCTCGACTTCGAGCAGCTCGTGCTCACTCACGGCCCGCCCCTCCCATGCGCAGGGTATGGCGACGAACGCACGATTCTTCTCCACATACCCGACCGCCGAGTCGACCTTGAATGACTTGACGGTGGAGGGACCAGGCGACCCGTAGCTGCCCGGCGGCCGGATACTGCAGCTGAAGACCGTAGTCCCCGGCTCCCAGGACGGCCAACGTCACTCGCATCAGTTCCGCGTCGATGCGTGGTCACGAGCCGAAGGAAGGTGACTGGTCAGCCGTGGTGAGAGGCTTCAGGCATCCGGCGTCGAGGACGGAGTGGTTGGCGAGGCGAGAAGCGATGCCCGCAACGGTGAGGCGTTGGCTGTCCGTGTTGCCGTCTGAAGCGCCAGGAGACTTGACTGAAACGCTGAGGTACGCGGTCGCACCGCCGTCCAACTTGCAGGGAATGTAGAGGGCCGCACTCGAGTCACCGGACAGCGACCTGGCTTCTTGCCCGCCGGCGGCCGCAATGCTCAGAGGCTTCGTCTTACCAAGCAGACGGCCTCGCTCTTTGAGGTCGTCCTCCCAGGCTCCGGCGTCGTCGGTGGTGAAGCGGACCCGTGCGTCGAGCTGCGTCTTGTCGTCGCTGTCGATCGTGCAGTCCAACCGGTACGCGTCGCCCGCACCGGACTCGGTGAACTCCGTAGAGGTGATCCGACGGCCGGTGAAGGTGGTCTGTGGGATGAAACCCATGTCGACGGTGGAGAGAATGCCACCGCAGTCAGCGGATACACCCGTACCGCGGAACGGGAGGAAGCGGTCGCCGATGACTGTTCCTGCGACCATGCCGAGCGCAGCCAGCAAGCCTACGGCCAGGCGTTTCCGAACAGCGGAACTCGTGCTCACAGCGACCTCGGGTGTGGGGTGAGTAGGGCGAGGGGAAGCACACTCTTCACCTGCGCCCGATTCGCCGCCGTATACCCGCTGCTGAGCCCCTCGGCGAGGAGCAGACCGGCCATCCCGCCGACGAGCGACACGAGCGGCAGCCCTATGAGCAACGGCTTGCCCGGCCGCCAAGACCTTTGGACCACTGAAATCCTCCGTAGTTCCTGTGATGCAACGTTCGTGATTCAAGAGGGCAGAGCAGCCGGTGCGCCGCACCCGTGGCGGGCCGCCGGCTGCTCCGCGAAGTGCGCCAGATCCGCTCGCTCCTCCTGGGTGAGCGGGTCCGATGTGAGCTTGCGGTCACTGTCCTCGACGGGCGAGGCGTGGTAGTAACCGAGGCCCAGGGCGCCCTGGCAGGTAGCTGACGTCCAGGCCACGTACGCGTGGTACCCCAAGGGGGGTCGTGGCCGCCGTACTTGCCGTTCTCTACGGAGCTGGACCAGTCACTGAAGGGACCGTATTCGGCGCGCAGTTGCAGGCCGCCGACGAGCACACACTCTTCGATTGGAGAAACCGAAACATCCGTTTCTCCAACCTCGGCCGTTGAGGGCAATCTCTCGCATGTCCCGGACCCCTCACCGTCAGGCTTGGTCTCAGCTGCCGCAGCAGGGCTTTTCAGCCCACCGTCACTGCCAAATTTCGTCTTGCAGCCCGCTTTTTTTGCAGCAATCCTGGCAACCTTGGTGACAGCACGTGCCAACTCAAGACGCGTGTAAGCGGTGTTGTCGAATTCCCGCAAGCTCACTGCAGCAAGAATTCCACTGCCGTCCCCAGTGGCCCAGTTCGAGCAGTTCAATAGCACGGCCGGACAAGTTGAGGATCTCACCTACGGGAAGCCTGCCCGAACAGGCCTTGCCCACCTTCCCCGCAGGATACTGCAGCTGAAATCCTTGGGACGCGGACCCCAGCGCGGCGAGCGCCACCACAGAACCGATCAGGCGACGCCCGCCTGCCCCACTCCGGAAACGCCGGAATGTCTCGTAGTTCAAGCCCATGTCGTTGTCAGTCACCCGAAGCGCTCGGGGAGGCCGACCCGGACGCCGCTGCTGAGGGGGACGCCGAGCACTTGAACACGTCGTCATCAAGGTAGTTCGTGGCGATGGTCAGTGCGGAGACGAATGCCTTGGTCAACGCGTCGTCGAGGTCGCGTGCCGGGGGCGGCTCCTTCACCTCGATCTCCAGCAGGGCGTGATCGCTCGTCGCCTCACCCGGAATGGCGCATGGGAGAGCCAGCCACGCCCGGTTCTGGTTCACGTTTCCCTTGGCCACCCGCACCTTGGTCGTCTCCAGGTATCCGGTGGTCGAACCGACCTTGAATGTCTTGACGGTGGAGGGGCCCGGGGACCTGTACCGGTCGAGATTGTCGATGCTGTCCGAGTGGAAGAGGTAGTCGATCTGTACGGCGTATTCCTTTCCGTACAGATAGCAGGACCCGGCGGCCGTCCACGCAGTAGGCGAGAATTTGCTGACGTCCTCCTCGACGACACCACCGTCGCCGGCGAGCGTCTGGAAGGCGTCCCCGTCGAGCTTCCCGCCGCACACCGGCTTGCTCTCATCGTGGGTCTGTTTGTCCGAGCCGGTACAACCTGCCGCAGCCACCAATGTGACGGCAAGCGCGATCAGCTGTTTACTTCTCCGGGGAGCGCGTGACAACACAACGATCATCGTCCATTCACTGAGGAGTTCCAGGCGGCGCCCGCCGTGTGCCCCGACTTCGCGGTCTGCTCCATGGAGCCGGCCAGCTGATTGAGGTCATCGTCCGACATCTGCCGACCCGAGTGCTCGATGGCGTCCCTTACCGATTCGGCACTGGACCTGCCGACCGCATTCCAGCCTTCGGCATACTTGGTCGCCGCTTCCCGCTTCGCCTCGTCCGTGGTGTCCTGCTGAACCTGTTCCACCACCATCGCTTGGATATCCTCGACGGCCCAGCCGGCGATGGTTCCCACGATCGGTGCAGCCGTGCCCGTCGCCGCGCCGACCGCCATGCCAAGGCCACGTCCAGCCCATTTGTCACTGGTGGCCACGGCGTCGTTGAAGTCCTTGTCAGAAGCGGAGTGTTCTTCGAAGATCGCCTGGTCACGAGAGTCGCTGAGAATTCCCGCCACGACGCCCCCGGGATAGGTGACGTTCTCCATTGCGGCGGTCAGGTTGGACGAGCTGCCCTTAGCCACCTCCTGCATCCAGACTGCCGTGTTGGCCTGTGACGCCTCGGTGATCGCGACATAGGCATCGGGATCCCGCCCGACCGTCGAAATGAACGGCTCCAGCGTGCCCATGTCCAGGTGGGCATCCGCCCCGAAGGGTTTGATCGTGCCTTGTTCGTTGGCGATGGAAGCCTGCACATCCGCCATGTACTCGGCCGTCATGTTCCCCAGACTGTCGCGCAGCGCGTCCCGGGGAGAGTCGCTGGCCAGGCTGGGGTCGCCCCCGATGGTGTCGACGACTTCCTTCATCAGAGCCGCACGCTCAGGGGTGTGCTTCACCGGAGCACCATCGTCGTCGAAGGAGCGGCCCGAAGTGGCGGATTCCATGGCGTGGCCGAGGTTGTTGTAGCCGCTGGGGTTGGCCGGGTCGCCCGTGTAGCCCGGCCCTTCGGGCCAGTGCCGGTCCTTGAGCAGGTAATCGAGGTGGTCCACCTTCTCACCGTCGATCGTGGCCTCGGAGGTGAGGAACTCGGTGGAGGCATCCGGGTTGTGCCCCAGTGCGTCCATGAAGCCCGTCATCGGGTCGAGCGCCCCGATGTTGGTCGTGCCCAACGTCCGCGGGTAGCCCCAGTAGGCGTCCGGGTTCTGCCCGGCATTGGCGCCGTTCTTCTCTGCGGTGATCAGCGCGTCGCCGTAGTCCTGGAGGAAGTCCTTGTCCCACTTGCCCTCGCTCATCAGGCTGCTGGTGAGCTGGTAGCCGCTCAGACCGTACGGCGACTCGGTGGGGTTGGCGTTGAAGTCGCGCTGGCCGGCCTTGAGGAGGTCGTTCTGGAACTTGGTGATCTCCGGGTCGGGTCCGCCCTTGCGGTGGTCGTCCGACGTGGTCGCCGTGCCGATGGTGGTGCCCAAGTTCGCCTTGAGCTCTTTGAGTTGGGCCAGCTGAGCTTTGGAGAGCGTGGTGCCGGCCGGCGGACTCATGAGCTCGTTGTATTTGCTCAGCATGTTCTCGCCGCCGGTCTTGACCGCGAAGTCCCTTGAGAACTCGGGGTCGTTCTTGTTGGCGGAGAGGAGCAGGTTGAGTTTGGTGATCTCGGCGTCGCTGAGCCGGCCCTTCTTGTTCATCAGGGCGGCCGCTTGGTCGGCCTCGACGGAGTCGAGGGTCGTGTAGACGCTGGTGTTGAAACCCTGACCGTCGCCGTTGCCGTCGCGCTCCAGGGCCGAACTTGCGGCCTCGTCGGCGGCGGTGGCCACTTCGAGGACCCGTGTCAGCCGGGAGACGAGCGAGTCCAGCTTCTTCTTGCGTTCCTCGGCGAGGCCCGGCGAGGCGGAGGCGGTCGGGCTGTCCTGCCTCGGGTCGACGTCCTCGACACGGCCGTCGTCGTAGACCTTGTAGTGGTCGTTGCGGGCCTCGTCGAGCAGGGCGTGCAACTGCTTCTGGGAGGCGGCGAATTCGCCGTGCGCGTCCAGCAGCAGCTTGGCGATGCGCTCCGCCTCGGTGGCGGCGTTCTCGTACTCCGTGCGGGCCTTGCCCATGGTGGTGAAGGCGGCCTCGGCCGCGTCACCTTCCCAGTGGCCCTTGAGGTGGTTGATGACTCGCTGTTCGAACTCCCGCTGCAACGCCTCGTACTTGGCCGGCAGCGTCTTCCAGGACGCGGCGGCGTCGGCCAGCGGGGCGAGGTCGGCCTTGTCGAGGTAGGGGATGGACACCATGTGCGACTGCTCCTGTCCGTCCTGCTGGACGGGTGAAAGGGTTCCGACGTCTGGTCTGCGCCGGGCGTGAGCCCGGGTCCCGCTTATCCGAACGGAGTGCTGATGGAGGCCTGGCGGGCCTTCTCCTCCTGCTCGGTGCGGGTGTAGTGACCGGTGGTGGTGTGGAGCTTGTCGCTGATGTCCTGGAGCATGCGCTTGAGGTTGAGGACCTGGGAGCCCCAGCGGACGTCCATGGTCACCAGGGAGCCGGCGGTGGCCCAGGACCCGCCCTCGGCCATACCCCCGGCGCTGTGCTTGTTCAGTCCCCTGGAGGCGCTCAGGCAGTCGTCGTCGGCACCGTTGTCGACATTCTCGGTGTCACCCCGCAGCTCGACGAGCGCGTTGGCGGCCTCGTCGAGCCGCTGGGTGTCGACATTGGTCCCGCCACCGCCCCCTCCGCCGCCGTCCGCGGCCGCGGAGTTCAGCCGCATCTGAGTGGATCCGCTGTGCTGTGGCGCATCGAAGGGAGTACTCATCCCTTGTCCCATCCCCGTGGTGAAAGTTGTGGACATGCCCGGTCCGCTCACTCGCCTACGGCTTCCATCGCAGCCGTACGACGTGAGGTGCCCGCCCCGCCGAGCCGCGCGCTCGGCACCGCAGGCAAGGACATGCCAATCAAGCAGGCCGAAGATACCGGATCTTCCTCTGCGTGGACCACCGTTCACCGGACTGTGAGACTCGAACACGAACGGCCCGGCAGGCATTCGCCCGCCGGGCCGTCATTCGCTCACCACAGATCAGACCTTCGGCGCCGCCACGACCGCCCCGGACGGCGCCTTCGCGCCCACGGACGTGCCGAAGTCGGAGTCCGCGAGGTCCTGCATGTCGTCACGGGTGCTGACCTGCTTGATGAAGTACGGCTTGCCGGTGGTCGCCACGTACCACGTGACGGACTCCCCCTTGTCCGCCAGTACGACAGCCACAGCCTGCTGACCGTCCACCGTGGTGACCTTGCCCTTGGTCGCCTTGCTGTCGGCATCGAGCGTGTCGGGGGCGGTGAACTGCTCCTGGTGACACCAGCTCGTGAGCTTCGCCATCAGCGCGTTGCTCGGTGTCCCGTGGATCCACTTCTCGGTGGACAACGCGCTCTCGCCGAGCGCCGAGTTCATGCCCTTGGCGAATGTCGCATCGGGCTTGGCCCAGATGTCGTTCCCCTTGCGGATGAGCTCGAAGGAGCCGTTGTCCGAGAGCTCGACAGTCCCGACACATTCCGTGGCGGAGAGCCGCAGATCGCTCTTGTTGCCGTCACGCTCCATCTTCTCGTGGAAGGATCCCGCCTCACCGTTGGTCTTCATGCCCGTGTTGTAGATCTCCTTCGCGGAGAGCTTCTCTATTCCGTTCGGCTCGGCAGCAGGACTGGCCTCTGCGCTCGGCGAGGCCGTGGAGTCACCTGCGGACTCGACGGCGCCGGTATCGCTGTTGCAGGCCGTGAGCGACACCAATGCGGCGGTGCAGGCGAGCGCGGCGGCGGCGCGGCGGATGGACTGGACATGCGTGTGCATGAGTTCCCCGTGGGTATTCGAATGCGGGCCAAGATTCATGATCATTCAAGCATGATCGCCCGGGGACCATATCTGACCTTCACATCAACGAACTGACCGGCCAGGCCCTTCCGGTCCACCGCGCCCGCGACCGATCAACCGTCAACCAAGGCCTGACGCCGGATCCGATAACCGCTTCGGCCCGCTCAACACAGCACTGATCCCTACAGTGCCGTCAGTTACAAAAGGCGGACGTAAACACGGGGCCGCACATCACGGTGAGAGCCCTTACTCATTCACCATGAGTGCTTCACGCTATCCACCGAAAAAATCCGCTCCAGACAGAGCGGAACCACTCTTGGGTGATGCGTCATGTCGGGCGGGACGGGACGTCCAGGATCCGGCGGCCCTGAACCGTGCGGGCGCTGACGCGCAGGCTCAAGGGCTGACGGCACGGTCCGGCCGGAAGCGGCCCAGGTCTCCATCGGCCGTTCCACCGTGCTGCACCGCGAGTCCCGCACGGACCGCCCGCGCGGGACGTCGTGCCGACGAAGGACCGCGCCGCCCCGCGATCGCTGGGTGTCCGGGAAACGCGCGCCGGTCATCGCCTCCTTGCGCACAGTCCGCCCTGATGCCGACGCAACGTCGTAGGACGTCCCGCAGATGCGGCGGCTCCGGCACTCACGGTCACACTCGCAGCAGCCGTCTTCCACGCTGTGGATTCCGCGATCTGCTGAGATCAGGTCAAGCTGCCCGGGGCGTTCCGGACAGTTCACGGAACCCGGGGTGAGGGTTCTACGCCAGCCGGTTGCGGCATCGTTGGGACTGAGCGGACGGCATCCGCCTGGCACTGACATCCACCACGACCCAAAGCCTCATCCTCCTAGCAAACTTCGAGATAGATTGACGTAATGGGTCTCTTCGACAAGCTGACCGGAACCAAACGCCCAGCCAAGGGCATCGCCCCGTTGTCCGACCATGAAGTGCGCACGGCCCTGCTCAATCTCAACAGTCCTGACGTTCCGTACGTCATCCGGGACGGCAGCGAGGAAGGTGCGGACCTGGTGGCCGAGTGGCGCCTTCTGGAGCCTGCCTGGCGAACCTTCTTCCTTCGCACTCAGCTAAGCCGGGTGTTCAAGATTCATATGCGTCTGGTCCCGGAGAAGCACGAAGTCCGTGCCCTCGACAAGCAATTCGAGGTCGACTGGGTCGGTGACACCCCCAAGATCGCCTTGTCGTCCGAGGTCCAGCGAGGTCAGGTGAAAACCGTCTCGAAGCGCCGGTCTCTGGGCAGAGACGAGGACGGCAACCGAGAAGAGACGTTCAGCTTCGAAAGCGACGACCTGAAAGATCCTCTGCAGAGCGTCGTCCTGAAGGGCGGCTGGACTTGGCGCGGAGTCATCTCCGGCAAGCTGTGAGGTTGGCCGGACCACACGCGCCTGCCAGCCAGACCATCCGGTCCTTCCATTTCCTTCACTCATGACCGGGCCCCGCTTCCCCTGAGGGGGATGGTCCGCCGAGCCCGCCTGCCGTGACGTGCGGCCGCTCACCGCAAGCAGCCGAGAAGGAGCTCCGCGTTACGAGGGGAAGCACAGTCGGCCCCAAATGATCGCCCCCGTTGACCTGATCGCGCGACCTACGCGGCAACGAGCTCGCACCAAACATACTTGCCTCTGTCGCCGTTCCTGGACAGCGGTTGCCAGCCCCATACGTCAGCGCAGGCTCGGACCAGTGCGAGACCGCGGCCTTCCTCAGCGTCGGTCAAGTCGTCCAGCTTCGACGGCGGTTCGGGCGGCTGGGGGTCAGCATCCCAGGCACCGATACGCAGTACACCGCCGCGCCACCGCAGCCGCAGGGCGGCGGGTCCTTTGGTGTGGCGTACGGCGTTGGAGAGCAACTCCGTGGCGAGGAGCTCGGCAGTGTCGACGAGGCGGATCAACCCGTGCATCGTGAGGATCAGACGGACGGTACGGCGACAGACGGTGACGGCTCGGGGGTCGTTCGGGATGTAGAGGGAGTACTCCCAGGGTTCGATTTCAGGCATGAAGGAACTCCTGTCGAGAGAAGGGGAGTTGGCGCTCCGCGGGAGGGCTGAGTGGTGGCAGTGCCGCAGCCGTCATGGCAGGACGGAGCGGTGCGCTTCCGAGGTCCCGAAGTCCGCAGCGTGCACCTCGCATCACTGACAGTAAGTCTGAAACTTAGTACCATGCAAGTCGTTCGCGTAATCTGACGCCAAACGGGGCGCTCCGACCAGTGAGTTGAACCAGGGAGCTCTACATGGCGACACGGCGACATCCCACGGCACGACAGGCGCGTCTGGGCGCCGAGCTGCGCAAGCTCCGCGATGCCGCAGGGCTCAAGGCCACCGAGGCGGCGACGCTACTGGGGGTGAGCTCGGTCCAGATGAGTCAGATCGAGTCCGGCGTCGCGGGCGTCAGCGAGGAGCGTGTACGTCGCCTCGCAGCCAACTATGCCTGTCCGAACAGCGAGTTGATCGACGCCCTGGTAGCCATGGCCACTGATCGGAGCCATGGCTGGTGGGAGGAGTACCGAGGCATTCTACCCGCTGCCTACCTGGACCTTTCCGAACTGGATCACCACGCGACGTTCCGCCACGACGTGGCGATCATCCATGTACCCGGACTCTTCCAGACGGACGCCTACGCACGCGCTCTCTTCTCCTACATGAACCCGGAGTTTCCAGAGAGCGAGGTAGAGCATCGGGTGAACCACAGGATGAAGCGGAAGGTCATCATCGAGGGCGCCGACCCGATCCCGTACGAGACCGTGATCCACGAAGCTGCGCTCCGCATCCAGGTGGCCGGCCGAGCCGCGTCCAGGGCTCAACTGACCCGCATCCTGGAGGTGTCCGATGCGCATCACGTGACCGTGCGCGTCATCCCATTCAGTCTGGACGACTTCGCGGGTGCCGGAAGCGCGATGGTGTACGTCGGCGGAGTAGTGCCCCGCCTGGACACCGTAGTGCGCGACGCCCCGCATGGCACGGGCTTCATCGACTCCGAAGCCCAGCTGGAGCACTTTCGAGGGCTCTTCCGTAGGGTGAAGGATGCGTCGCTCACCCCCGAGCAGTCACGCGAGCTCATCAACCAGATGGCCAAGGAACTATGACAACAGCCATGACTGCCCTCGCTCAGTGGAAGAAGTCGTCCTTCTCCGGTGGCGGTGAGGGCAACGATTGTGTAGAGATAGCAGACCTGCACACCCGAGTCGCGATACGCGACTCGAAGGCCCCGACCCAGGGCACGCTCTCCTTCCCGGCCGGAACCTTCACGGCGTTCATCAGCAACCTCAAGGCCAACATCGGTCGTGGCATCGAAGGCCCGTAACGGGTGCTGGCGAGGTTCCCCAGCGTCGCCATGTTCGCCGGCCCGAGGCGGGCGCGGACTTCGACGCGTCCTCGACGTACGCCCGCAACCCGCACACACGGTGCACGGATACGGACTCGATACTCAATATCGCATGACGGCCTTCGAGGGAGGAGGGGCCCACTCCGGATCCGTCCAGTTCACGGGCATCGCAGTTGCAGCCACCCCGGCGCCTTCTTCTCAGCGCCGTCGACCAGCACCCACCCGAACTCGTTGTGAGCGATGTCCAGGGCACGCCTCGCGCCCAGCAGACGGAAGTAGCAGTCGTCGATGCCCAACCGGTGCTTGCCTCCCGAGCAGGGAAGCGGTGCAGGCGCGCCGGACCGCGGCGGGACGCAGTTCAGGCGATGGTCTGCGAGGAGCTGCCGCAACTCACGCTCCTGCTCCTGCGGGTCACGGATCCGGTCGAGACGCAGTCGCTCACGGTCCACCCAGATCCGGCGCCGCCAACGCGGTTTCCGAGACCGTCCTGTTCCCGATCCCTGAACCTCGACCTCGAGAACGGTCAGCAGCAACAGCGGAATCCGAGCGAGAAACCAGATCACCGGACCCCAGACCCACTGCACGCAATACCGCGCCCAGATACGCGGCGCCGACTTTGGCGGCCTCGGATCCCACTCCCGGCCGAATCCATTCGTCATCATGCTCATCCAAATGCTCCGAGCCCGCCACGGGCCAGATCCTTGTACTTCTCGTACTTCCCTTGCACGTCGTCGGACAGCGCCGTTTCCGCCGACTCCACGAACTTGTATCCGCGGTACGCGGCCTCGGAACCGCGCGAGACCCACGAGGTCGGGTCGATGAACGTCTTGCCGTTCTCGCCCAGTTTCACAGCCTCGGCCAGAGCCGGGATCTTACCCAGTGGCGTGTGATCGATGATCTTCGGAAAGAGGTGCTCGTCAGCCCACTTGACCGGACTTGTCAGCGGCCTCTCGTACCGCGTGGCATCGTTGAAAACGCGTTCAGTGGCCATCGCAAGCCGGTCCTTCACCGAATCGGCCGTGACCCGGTAGACCGCCTTGCCTTCGCCGAACACGCCCAAGAGCTTCTTCGACTCCAGGAACACCTCAGCGTCCTTTGCCTTCCCGGCGATCTCAGCTATTCGATCGGTCGCCTTGAACGAGTCCGCCGCGATTTCGACACCCTTCCAGGCACCCATAGCGACCTTGCCGCCCTTCAGCAGATCACCGAACGGTACGAAGCCGGCGATGTCGAGGCCGATGTCCAGCCATGAGCCCTTCTTGGCGCCGGCTGCCCAACCCGCCGCATGGAAACCGAGAGCTCCGGCGTTGAGGATCCTGCCCGCGATCTCGAACACAGCGGCACCGATGACCGTCTCGGAGAAGACGATGGCGAGCACGTCGCACGCGGCGGCCGCCATGCCCAGCCAGTCGCCGATCTTGTAGATCGTGTCAGCGTGCTTCTGTATCCACTCCCAGATATCCCCGGCCAGATCCTGGATTTTGTCGCCAAGGCCTGCGAGCGCATCCATGAAACGGTCGAAGAGCCCGGGTTCGTCCGGGGCACCTTCGGCGGCTCTGCGGATGGCCTCGGCAGCGGCCTTCGCAGCTTCCTCGTGGTCACCGAGCAGTTCTTGGGCCTTCTTGATGACGGCGTTCAGGTCGCCGTTGGCCTCGTTGACGCGCTTGGCGGCGTAGTCGAGACGTCTCTGGGCGTCGTCCAGAGCAGCCTCGGTGTCGAAGGTCTTTCCCGCAAGCTGAAGGTCAGGACTGGCCTGCGCCTCCTTGAGTACACGGCGGGCCTCCTCCGCTTCTCGCTCGTAGCGAGCGGCGAGTGCCTGGAAGTCGGTCAGCCGGGAATGCCATTGGTTCAGGGCCTGCGCCGCATCGGCCAGGGAGCTGTGGCCGTCGGCGAGGTACTTCGGTAGCTCTCCGACCTTCTTGGCGAAACCGGAAGCGGCATCGCCTTCCCATACTCCGTCAGCCTTACCGATCTTGGTGAGCGTGCCATGGGCGTCCCTCAGCTGGTTGCCCACCTTGCTCAGACTGGTCACGAGCTGCTGCACCGATGCCGGCACACCCGGTGCAGGGTCGAAGCCCAGCGCGTCGTGGGTCTGCGTGCTCATGCGTCTACGTCCTCCTCGACGCGGTCATCCGAACGGGTTGGGAGTGGGCGTCGAGGGAACGAGGAGCACCTCTTCCTTGCGGGCTTCCTCGACCTCGCCAAAGGCGACGGTGTCGGCGATGTCCGCCAGGATCGCCTGATACATGTACAGGTCCTGGACGTCGGCGGTGCTGAGTGACATGAGGAGGACTCGGTTCTCGTCGGGGAAGGGCAGCCAGACCTCTATGCGGATGGCGAACCGTTCCTGCCCGCCGTCCGGGAGCTCCCAGACCATACGAGTGCCTGAAAGATGCACGACAGCGGGCCCGGCCGGGAGGCGGACCGGGAGTACGTCTCCACTGTCCTTGCCGCGAGCCAGGGTCTCGGCGATACCGGCTGCGGCAAGCACGGGATCCGGGTTGTCGAGGTCCTGGACGCTGACAAGCAGGGTGCAGCGACTGACCCGCGCCGGAGGCTCCGTCCCGTCCGCGCCGCCTCCGACCGGAAAGACGCCCATCGCACTGTAGACGGCACCTTCGGAAGCCAAGTGCTGCGAATTCGTCCCGTACAGAGCTGCGGTGAGTGCACGAAGCGGCTCCCGCTCCTCCTGGCCACCCCAGTAGTCACGCGCGAATGCAGCCATCTGCGCGTCGAAAGCGGCCTCGTCGGTACCCACGCCCAGAGGGATGCCATGAAACTCCGGCTGAACTTGAAAGCGGAAAGCCGGAGGGGCAGTTTCGACCTCAGCCTGAGCTTCGGGTATGGGACCCGGTGTCGACGTCACTTGCCGTCAGCCTTCCCCGGCGTCTTGAATGCCTCGGCGATCTGGTCCTCCAGCGTCTCGTAGACCTTTCGTGACTCCGAGAGCCCTTTTGTGACACTGCTCGTGGCATCGGCGATCAGACCGATGCCATAGCCCCATTTGTCCTGGAACTCATCACAGGCCGCTTCCAACTCTGCGTAGCCCGAGCCCTTTGGACCGATGTCCTTCAGTTGCTTCATAGCGGATCGCATGTCGTCCGCGCAGTCGCCGAGCTGCGTGATCAGCTGAGCGAGCGCGTCAAGTTCAACCTTGTAGTAGCCAGCCACCGTCGCTGTACTCCCCCGATGATGTTGCACGTCGGCCCCAGACCGACAAACGGCACGTCATGCTAGTGCTTGCGCTGCCCCAAGATCGCACCTGACCCCGGTATTCTCACAGGCCCTTCACCCGAGCATCGATCCTGACAAGTGGGCGCGGCCGATTGGAGGACTCAAGGGTCACGCGCCCTCCATTGTCCAGGGCAACCACCCGACGCAGCCGAGGCCCGAGGAGGCGGTAGCCACGCCTCCCTGAAGTTCAGGCCAGTTGAAGGCCTTAGACCGTGTCCTACGTGGTGAGGCGGACGTTGACCCGGTATGGGGCGGGGAACGTGGAGCTGGATCGTGCCGGACGGGTTGTGGGAGATCGCCAAGCCGTTGATCCCTCCGTCGCGGGTGCGGCCGCAGGGCGGCGGAACGCAGGACACGCCTGATGAGACGCTGTTCGCGGCGATCATTTACGTCCTGGTCAGCGGATGCGCCTGGCGTCAACTTCCGCCGTGTTTCGGCATATCGAAGTCGACGGCTCACCGCCGCTTCCTGATCTGGTCGAGAGCAGGAGTCTGGGGCCGCCTCCACGAAGCAGTGCTGCACCGGCTCGACGACGCCGGCCTCATCGACGTCACCCGCGTCGTCCTCGACACGGCGCACGTGAGGGCTAAAAAGGGGGCGAACACACAGGTCCGAGCCCCGTGGACCGGGGCAAGCCGGGTTCCAAGATGCACATCCTGTCGGACGCGAACGGCCTGCCCCTCCTTGTCGGCATCTCGGCCGGCAACACCCACGACAGCGAAGGGCTGAAGCCCATGATCGAGGGTCACCAAACGAGACACGACCCCCACCGCGGCCGGCACTTCAAGCCTCAGCGGCTGCACGCGGACAAAGCTTATGACCGTGCCGACCTGCGCAGATGGCTCCGATGGAAGCGGATCGGAGTACGCATCGCCCGCAAAGGGATCGAGTCCAGCGAACGATTAGGGCGACGCCGCCGGGTCATCGAGCGCACGATGTCCTGGCTGTCCGGCTACCGCAGACTCAGCTCTCGCTACGAACGAAATCCCCGCAACTACCTGGCCTTTCTCGGCCTCGCCGCCGCCCTGTGCTGCTACAAGCGACTCGTCCGCCTCACCACGTAGGACACGGTCTTAGACATTACGGTCGCGCTGGCCGAAAGGTAGATCGCGGCGATAACGCTCCACCCCGTGGATCACGTCGAAGCGTGCGAGGTAGGACAGGCGACCCGCGGTCCCCGAGGTGAGCGATCCATTGGTCGGCTTCGTCATGGTGCAGGGACTGGACGACGGGGCCCGCCGTTCGCGCCCACACCACGAATTCTGATCGCCTTGCCATACAAAGCCGCGTGGGCGCAATAACGAACCGGTCGTCATTGCGCCCACGCCCTACACGGCTCAGATGAGCCCATTGACGCGTGCACCTATTGCTGCGGCGGCCACTGGCCCTGAGGTGGGGTGGGCTGCTGCTGGTACGGGTTCTGTTGCTGCGGGGCAGGCTGCTGCTGGCCGTATTGCGGGTAGCCAGCCGGGCCTCCAGGGCCACCGTTCTTGTCCTTGTTGCGTCGGGACAGCTTCACGATCAGGAGGACGATGAGGCCAATTACGACCAGAACGACGACACCCAGGACGACGAGGAAGATCATTTGCTTCTGGTCTGCCTTTTCGTTTTCCGCAGCGTAATCAGCTTCAGACTTTCCGGTGCTCGGAGCGGCGGAGGGGCTCGCGGATTCGGCCACTGGGGCCTTGAGTGGTCCGTACTTCGAACCTGCGGGGATGTTCTCCGTCAATGCAGCGAGCGGGCGAATTTCTCCGTAGCCATACTTCTCGTCGGGAAGGGTAACCCCCTTGGCAGAGTTCGGCAGAACGGCGGTCTTTACGAGGCGATTCGCGATCTGACCTGCCGTGAGATCAGGGAACTTCGATCGCAGCAAGGCGGCGACTGCAGAAACGTAAGCGGCGGAGGCTGAAGTTCCATCTCCAATACGCAGCTTGTCTCCGGTAGCACCTGCGCTAACAATCCGCGTCGCAGGAGCTGCCAGCAGAACCTCGGGACCGTAGTTGGACTTCGTCCAAATCTCCCCACTTTGATCGACACCACCCACTGTCAGAGTACCTGGGTACTCTCCGGGGAAGTAAATATCGTGGGCTTTCCCATTATTTCCTGACGCTGTGACGATCAAGGCGTCATGCTGCAATGCATAAGCAACCGCCTCACGATCGGCAGGGTTATCTTCACCAACATACCCAGAAATATTGATGATGGAAGCACCCTGGCCTACCGCATAACGAATCTCATCGGCAAAACTGCCGTCGCGCTCGGTATCGTCTCGGATCGGCAAAATCTTTGATTCAGGTGCCAACCCCATTACTCCGTCAGCGGCACCTACCCCGTGGCCATGCCCAGCGATGATCGAGGCCATTTCGGTACCGTGATTGGTCTGGGCCTGCGAGGTTTCTGGCGAGGTGTCATCATCACCGTCGAGAAAATCCTTGCCCTTGAGCACATTCCCCTTAAGGTCAATGTGCTCGGCGTTTACGCCGGTATCGATTACAGCAACGGTGACACCTTTACCTTTCGAAATCTTCCAGACGGATTCAGCCTGCAGCGTGTCCAGTGCCCACTGGTCACGTCTGGTCTGGTCGGCAGATGAGGTGGGTGCCGACGCCAGGATCAGCGCGCCCGTCAGTGCTGTGGCGCCCAGTGCATGCACCACCGTTCGCGTGGAGGCCATTCCGTCTTCCCTCTGCCGTACTGAACGTGGGTGTGACCCGAAAGCCACACCCACGCATCCTGTCACGAGCCGGTGAGCGTCAAACGACTACTCGATGACTCGAGGCGCCACGTCGGTATGCGGAGCCCAGGTCTCCTCGTCCTCGACCAGGTAGTCGGGGCGCTCGTTCTCGCGCTGCTCCTCATCCTCGGGGCGCCCCTTGCGTCCGCCAGGAGCACCCACCATGCCTCCCTTGCGAACGGCACTGGCTCCCCGTCCTGCGGCTCCGCGGCTGCCGTGCAGGCCAGAGCCACCGGCAGTGCCCCTACCACCAGCGCCAGCACCGGCACCGGACTTGGGCGTGCCACCAACTACGCCATTACGAGCTGCGCCACCAACCCGTCCGCCTGCACCACCCTTGGCGGCACCTGCGCCCCCAGCGCCAGCGCGACCCGCCATGCCGGCAGCGCCGGCGCGAGCGCCAGCGGCCCCGCCAACCGCACCACCGACGAAGCCAGCACCGCCACCGACTCCCCCCACGCCGCCGCCAGTAGCGGAAACACCGCCGACCGTACCGGTGCCGCCAATTGTGGGCCCTCCGGTGCGACCACCGGAAATGCCGTCAATTGCGGTGCCGACCTGAGGCTGTGTCGTGGTCGGCTTGTGTGCCCCACCGGTAACACCCGAAGGTGGGGCTACGGGCTTCGACGATCCAATCGCCCCAACCTGACCACGGCGAGCAGTGCTCGAGGCTACGGCCTTCGGGCTTCGAGGATTGAACTCTGTCGGCACCACCACAGGAGCGGGTGCAGCGCCTCCGGGATCGGGCGGATATTCCTCGCTCTCCTCGCGCCTGCCCCCTGGTTTGATGGGCAGCTTCTGACTCCACGACCCCATCTCCGCAGCCCGACTGTTATAAGCCGCCCCGAGGATCTCCATCTGCGCAGCCATCTTGAGCTGCGCCTCGCGCCCCTCCGACAGACTGCCCGCATTGTTGTCGAGGGCTTCCTGCGAGCTACCGCCTTTCCTGATGGAAGCGTCCGTAGCCGAAGCGTCTCGGTGTCCCATGTTGCCGAGGAAGTCCATTCCGCTGGAGACCGTGCCCGGTTTCTCCATCGCCAGGACCGTCGGCTGAACCCTCTCAAGGATCACCGCGGCCCCCGTGAGGGACTGTGAAACGTTTTGAGCGTACGTCGCACTGTTCGTAATCTTCTTGGCGATCAGCTGCGCTCGCTGCTTGAACAAGTCCGCGCTCTGGCCTTCCCAATGGGCAAGAACGTGTTCAACAGCGGCGTCAAGGGTCTCCTTGATCCCGCCGCTTCCGACAAGATCGTTGTGGAGGTCTGCCCAACCACGTGAGACGGACTTCACAGTTGCCGGGTCGGCGCTTCGGACCATTTCCTTCATTTGGTCCATGTCGAAGTCGACTCCGAACATCGTGGTGTGCTTTGCAGCGAAGCACTGGTTCGCCGGAGCATACTCGAAGTTGTCGATGCCTTCGTCTTGGCCGGCCATGGCTACTGCCCCCTCATCTCCATGTAACAGAACACCTGGTCACTTCCGATTGAAAGCAGCGAGGTTCTGCGCCTCAGCATCACTGTACGAGGCGTGTGTCTTCTTGGTCTTCTGCCCGAAGTCGTCCAACACCTGTTCCAGGTACGCGACGATCTCGTAGAGGCGTTCCTTCATCGCTTCATGCGCGCCGTACAACTTGTCGGCCTCGCCGAAGCCTGTCCCGAGCGCGCCCTTCGGCAGGAACGTCTTGTTCTGGCAACTAGCCGAAGAAGTCGACATGTCCTTAAGGACACCGTTCAGCTTGGTGATCGTCCCCTCGATCTCACTCAGATCGACCTTGTACTGCTCAGCCATAATGCTCAGCTCCCCGTTGACTCCACGTTGTTACCCACACCCTGCTTGCGCCGCCAGTCACTCAGCACCCGTCCGCCCCCGAACAGCAGAAGCACGAGAGCGAAGCCGGCTGCCAGGACGTACAGCGCGTAGCGTTCCGTTCGTTGCTGTTCCGTCTCGCCGAGGACCAGCGTCGCGGCCTGGACGTCGGCGGAGCCGCCCGCGGGGCCGCCGACCGGGTCCGGCTTCGGGCCGTCGGCGGAGGGTTCCGTCGAGTCGTCGTTGACCGCGGCGGACGGGTCGATGACGCCCCAGCCCACGAAGTCGTCGCGGTCCGACTTGGTTCGGTCGGCGGTCTGCTCGATCTGGGTGATGACCTGCTTGTAGCCCCACTCCGGGTGCTTGGCACGGATCAGCGCGGCGACACCCGAGACGTACGGCGCCGCGAAACTCGTGCCCTGGTCCACGCAGTTGCCGCCCACCGGCACGGTCGAGACCATGTCGATGCCCGGTGCCGCGACCCCCACGAACGGGCCCGACTGGGAGAAGGGGGCGCGGGCGTTGTTGCGGTCCGAAGCCGCGACCGCCAGCACGCCCGGATACGCCGCCGGGTACGTCTCCTTGACCTTGCCGTCCGCCCCGTCGTTGCCCGCCGCGGCCACGATCAGCGCGTCCTTCGACTGGGCGAACTCGATGGCCGAACGGAAGGCTGCGTCGACCGACGGGTCCATCTTCGACGCGGTGTCCTGCGAGATGTTGATGACCTGGGCGCCCTGCGCGGCGGCCCACCTGATGGCCTGCATCATCGTGCCGACATTGCCGCTGCCCTGGTCGTCGTTCTGACGGATCGGGATGATCGTCGCTTCCGGGGCGAGGCCGATGAAACCGGTGCCGTCGAGCTTCCTGGCCGCGATGATGCCCGCCACCTTGGTGCCGTGGCCCACCTTGTCGATCTTGCCGTTGCCGCCGGAGTGCAGGTAGTCCTTGCCGTTGACGACGGCCGTCTTGAGCTGGGCGTTGACGGTGTCCACACCGGTGTCGATGACGGCGACCTTGACGCCCTTGCCCTTGGTGTTCTGCCACAACTGGTCGAGTACGACGCGCTGCAGCGACCAGGGCGTGCCCTTGATGATGTCGGACGGGAACGAGCAGCTGGTGTCGTCGACCTGGAAGCGCACGTCGTCGTCGGCCAAGACGGTCCGCACCCGGTCCGCGGCGGCTGCCGGCGCGGCGCCCGCGAAGGGCAGCCCACAGGCGAGAACCGCCAAGGCGGCGGTGCCTGCGGCGCTCCGATGCGCGGCGCGCGATGCCCCGGATCCCACTTTGTTACGTCCTCCCGTTTTGTTTCTGTACAGGGCGCATGAACCAGCTACGAGCCGATGACCCTCTATGGGTCGATGACCTGTTATGGGTCGATGACCGGCTATGAGCGGGAAAGTCCGCACGTCCCCGTGAACCGCCGATGGGGGCGAGCGCGCTGTCGCGCACCCGCCCCCATCGAGCGATCACGTCACGCGCCCCAGATCTTGGCGTTGCTCGACTCGGTCGCCTGGTAGTTCTGGGCGGCGCTGTCGAGGGCCTTGGCGATGGCCTCCAGCGTCTGCTGCATGGAAGCGGCGCGCTGGTCCCACTCGGCCTGCTTGGCGCGGTAGGACTCCTGCGCCGAGCCTTCCCAGCTGGCGGAGATCCGCTTCACGCCGCTCTCCAGCTCGTCCAGCTGCGTGCGGATCTTGCCCGCGGTGCTGCGGACGTCCTGCGCGGCCTGGGAGATCGTGGCGAAATTTACAAGAATCTGCCCGGACATCTCTTCTATGTCTCCTCAGATGTGTGGATGGTCAGTCACGGACGTGCGCCGCGGCGCACGGGTCCGATCATCCGAAGGGGGACGAGGCCGCGATGTTCTGGATGGACGCGCGCTGCTCCTCTTCCGAAGCCGCGTAGGCCTTGGTGCTCTGGTCGATCGCTTCCTTGATGTCGTTCAAGATCTGGTTGATCTTGTTCGCATCCTGGTTCACCTGCGACTGCAGGTTGTTGTACGCGGTGGCCGCCGAGCCCTTCCAGCCGCCCGTGATGGTGTCGATCACGGTCTGCAGCCGGGAGATTTCGCCCTGGATCGAGGAGTTGACCGAGGAGATCTTGCCGCTGAACGCGACCATCTCCTCCTCGGTCATGGTGAACTGCTGTCCAGCCATGTTGTGTCCCCCATGAGACGTAGGAGTTCTGAGTAGACCTCACTCGGAACGCCGTCACCGAATGGTGGCAGGCGTAGCCAGTCCGGTCTGGTTCCACTCTAGTCGCATCCGCTGACAGAGCGAACATCAGTTGGGGCTTGTAGCAACATCGCGATGAAGTCAACTCACCTCTTTCACAAGTGCGTTCGTGAAGTGTGAGTGGTGGACGGGCACACCCGCCCACCCGGACCGCGCCCAACCAACGGTCCGGGTTCGGGGTCCGGCAGGCCTACGACCCCTGCGCCTGCTCGGCGTTGCCACTGCTCAGCTCCGGCCCCGCCGCCAGCAGGTCCGCCCATGTCGCCGGAACCGACGCCGCGCGGATCTTGCCGTAGCCGAGCCGGACCTGGGAGGTGTTGGTGGTGGTCTGCTGGGAGTCGTCCGACTTCTCGCCGCCCGTCACCTCGCTGTCATTGCGGGCGGGGATCGAGTAGCGCAGGCCGGTGTCCGTCACCAGGAAGGTGCTGCCGCCGCCGGCGTCGGTGCCCGTGATCCGCTTGAAGAGCAGGCCGCTGCCGGGCGAGACGTATGTGCGGGAACCGCTCTGGGAGACGTCCTTCGGGAAGTCCTGGCCGGTCCAGACCGACATCAGCGGCCGGCCGGTCTTCTGGTTCGTCTCACCGCCGTGCCAGATGCTGCACGAGGTCTTCTCACCGCCCTTCTCCCAGACGGTGTTCGCCTGGGTCACCGGCTCGGCAGGCCAGTTCTTCTCCTTCAGCCACTCACCGGTCTCCGGCTGGATGTCGTTGAAGGTGACCTGCACCGGCTTCGGGACCGTGGCCCCGTACACGGCGCTGATGAAGGGGTTGCGCAACCACATCTGCGCCGTGAAGTCGGAGACGGCCTTGACCCCGTCCTTCAGCACGATGAACTTCTGCGTCGTACTGCCGGAAGGAGCCTCCAGGACGAGGCCCACCTTGGAGTACTGGGGCAGGAGTCCCTCGATGTTCGCCTGCGACCCCGCCTCCGCCCCCAGGTCCTGCAAGGTGGGGAACTCGAGAGTGCCCGCGACGTTCAGCGTCTTGATGAAGTCCGCGCTGACCTTCTGCGGCTCCTTGCCGTCACCGAACACGGCACGCTCGATGTCCTGCATCGTGTTGTCGGTCGCGAGCCGCCACGTCTGACCGCCGATCAGGTAGGCGCTCCCGTCGGAGGTGACCATGTACCGCTGGCCACGCCCGACCTGCGGGTCCGTCGGGCCCTCGATGTACATCACCTGGTTCTGCTTCAGCCGGCCGCCGCTCTTCTCGAACAGCTTGGTGCTGTCGCTCTTGTCCAGTACGTACGTCGCGCTGACGGGCTGCCCGTCCTCGCCGGGGGCCTGGCACAGCGCCCAGGTCTTCGCCGTCTTCGCGTCGTCCGCGGTGGGCAGCCGGTCCGGGGCGAAGGGGATGCCGACGGTCGCGCCCATCGGGTACTTGCTGTTGTCGAGCACCGACTCCTTGATCTTCATGACCTGGGGGTTCTCGCCGTTCAACAGCAGCTTGGCGGACGCCAGGTTGAGGACCGGGTGCAGACTGAGCTTGTCCTCGCCCTTGGTCTTCACCAGCACATAGCGCGTCGTCGACTCGCTGCCGACGAGGATGTTCTTGCCCTGGCTGTTCCAGCCCTTCGGCGCGGTCGGACTGAGCATGCCCCAGGCCCCGAATCCGATGAGCACCAGCGCCGCCACACCGAGACTCGGCAGGACGGTCTTGAGGGGCCGCGGCGCCGCCTCTTCCGAACCGTGCGGCGACGGCTGAAGAAACGCCGCCACCGTGCGCCTGCGCGCGAAGGAGTAAGCGTTCAGCTCATCCCGACGTGTCGCCATCGATGGGTCAACTCCCCGTTTTTTCGCTTTGTTGCCGAATACGGAACTCCCCAGGGCCGCCCGGTACTCCGTGGCGTTTGCTCCTGCAGGGGCCTCTACTATGCCGTGTGACGATCGCACCGTACGGTACGGGGTACGGTGATCCGCCGCCAGCTCAAGTCGCGGCCAGACAATGCAAAGGGGTTGTACCGGGGGATGAGCACTGCGACCAGGTCCCGGCGCCGTAACGGCCGCCGTCGTACCCAGGAGAACCAGGGGCCGGGGCCGGAACCGGCACAGCAATCCGCACCCCCGAGTCCGGCCTCGCCGTCGCTCGCCAGACGCCCCGGCAGCATCGGTCCCATCCGGGTCCAGCAGCTGGTCGGCATCGAACTGGCCGCCGCCGTCCTGCTGATCGGCTGGCTGCTGCGCCCCATCGGCCTCACCGTCGGCATCGTGCTCGCCGTACCCCTGGTCCTCGCCGGCCTGCTGCGCCGGCGCGGCCGCCCGCTGCCCGAGTGGTTCAGCACCGCCCGCGCGCTCCGGGACCGCCGCAAGCGCAACGCCGAACCCGTGCCGCCCGGCACCGACCCCGGCTTCGCCCCCGCCGTGGAGTGCGACCCGGCGCTGCGCACCTACAGCTTCCAGGACCGCGAGCAGCGCGAGATCGGCATGATCGGCGACGGCACCTTCCTCACCGCGCTGGTGCAGGTGCAGGCCGCCGACACCCCCCTGCGCCCCACCTACGGCACCGGGGACATCCCCCTCGATCTGCTCCAGGGCCTCCTTGAGGTGGACGACATCCGGCTCGCCTCGGTCCAGGTCGTCCAGCACACCCAGCCCGCGCCCGCCCCGCACCTGCCTCCGCAGGCCATGGCGGTCCGCTCCTACGGTCCGCTGCAGGCCCAGAGCATGACGCCGGCTCTGCGCATCACCTGGGTCGCGCTCAAGCTGGACCCGGAGCTGTGCCCGGAGGCCGTGGAGGCCCGCGGCGGCGGTATGCAGGGGGCCCGGCGGGCGCTGCTGCGGGTCGCCGACCAGCTGGCCAGCCGCCTCATGGGAGCCGGTATGCAGGCCAAGGTGCTGAGCGAGGCGGACATCTGCGGCGCCATCGCGACCTCCAGCTGTGTCAACCCGATGGCCACGACAGGCGGTGCCGCCCTCGACGGCAGCCGCTCGGGCCGTCGTACGGCGGAGAGCACCCGTACCTGGCGCTGCGACGACCGGCTGCACACCACGTACTGGGTCTCCCGGTGGCCGCAGTTCGGCGGCGCCGGTCCGGCGTTCCCCCGCCTGGTCGGCGCGCTGACCTCGGCGCCGACGCTCGCCAGCACCTTCTCGCTCACCATCAGCAGGCGGCGGGGCAACGTCCTGGCCCTGTCCGGCCATGTGCGCCTCACCGGCCGCGGTGAGAACGAACTGGGCGAGGCGGCCCAGCACTTGGAGCGGGCGGCGTCCGCCTTCAAGGTGGGTCTCGTACGACTCGACCGTGAGCAGCTGCCCGGAGTTCTGGCCACCCTGCCGCTGGGAGGTACCCGCTGATGTCCGCTCCCACCGTTCGTCCCTCGGGCCGCTCCGGCTTCGGATCCTCCAACGCCCCCGGTTTCCCCGGCCAGCGTCCGGGCCATCTGCCCCGCACTCCCGAGCCCGCCCGGCTCGGTCCGGAGCGGCGGCTGCGGGCGGCCTTCGGTCTGCTCGGTCCCCGGCGTGAGCGTCATCTCGTCGACGCCGACGTACTGGCGCAGCTGTCCCTGCCCGTCGGCGACGACGGTCTGATTCTCGGCATAGATCAGGACAACCAGCCCGCGGTGCTGGGGCTGTGCCGCCCCACGCGTCTCGACATGGTGCTGGTGGGCGGCACCTGGATGGCCCAGGTCATCGCCCTGCGGGCGGCGGCGATCGGCGCGCGCGTGGCCGTCGAGACGGCGCGTCCGCAGCTGTGGGCGCCGATGGCGCAGGCGGCCGGCGGCGGCCAGCAGTGCGTGACCGTGCACCAGGTGGGGCGGATCGCCCCGCAGGGCCCGTCCCCTGCCAGCCCGGTGCTGATCATCCGCGACCTCGGTATCCGCCCGCCGCGCAGCCGTCTCACCACGGCGCCCTGGCAGTCGGTGCTGACCCTGCTCCCCTACCTCGGCCCCACCGCGCCCCGCCTGCTGGCCAACGCCGATGTCGTCGGCATACAGCGGATCTCCCCCCAGGAGTCCCAAGTGGTCGGCAAGTCCATGCGGTTGCCCCAGGGCGACGCCGCGTCCCTGTCGTCACTGTCCGACAACGTCGCCCTGTGGTGCACCCAGAAGCACCGGCAGTACGTGATGACCCAGCCGACCGACGCGGAGACCGGTCTGCTCGGGGCGCCCCGCCGTATGGACTGACGGACCGACCCGTGCTGCGGCCAAGGTGTCGGCCCTCCACGTGAGTTCGTAACCGAACCGTTGCGCCGTGTGAGAGGGCCGAGGCCAAGTAGGGTGCTCCTGCACCAGGTTCGCTCATGAGAAAGGGCCCGCCGACCATGACTGACGCGGACGACATCGCCGCAAAGACACCGGACGACGACGTCAAGGCGCGAAAGGCGAGGGAACGGGACGAGCTGTACGGGCTGGACATCTCCGGCGTCGAGTGGCACAGCGCGCCCGGCACCGAGGAGCACGAGGAGCGCGTCGAGATCGCCTACCTCCCGGAGGGCGCGGTGGCCATGCGGTCCTCCCTGGACCCGGACACCGTGCTGCGCTACACGGAGGCGGAGTGGCGGGCCTTCGTACTCGGCGCCCGCGACGGCGAGTTCGATCTGGATCCCACACCGCACGACGACGGCCTCGCGGCGGAGCAGGCCGAGTAGCGGAGCAGGCACCGCAGCCCGGCCTCAAGAGACAGACAACCGCCACAAGGACGACAAGGACGACATCGAGGCAGGCAGCGGTCCGCGGTGCGTGCGAGCGCACAGCGGACGGGCCTGCCCCGCCGACCCCTGTGGCGTTTACGCTTGATGCGGGTGCGACGTAAGAACCCACGGGTGGGTTGTTCGCGTCCAGGGGACTTCAGACGGATCGGACAACAGGAACGGTCGCCCCCCAGCCCGGCACATGAGTGCCCACACGGCACGAGGGTGCTCGACCACACCAGGAGGAATTGTGCAGAGCGATCGGGACGGGCTGCGCGCGGGCTGGACCACGCCCAGCGACGACCAGTCCGACGCGGAGTCCGCCACCGAGATGACGGGCGAGTTCACCATCGACTACGCCGCACCTGCCTGGTACACACAGAGCGCGGCGCCCGAGGCCGAGGCGCCCGCCCCTGCCCCCACCGCGCCTGCACCCCACCCCGGTTACCCCGATACATCCGGTTCCGCACCGTCGCCGGTCGGCGCACCGGCACCCGGCCCGCAGTTCGACCCGTCCACAGGCGCGCCCGGCACGACACCGCCGCCGCCCCCGCCGCCGTGGGCGGGCAGCCCGGGCGCGGGCCCGCAGCCGCCCGCTCCTCCGAACCCGCAGACCGGCTACGGCTACCCGCAACCACCCGCGCCCCCGAACCCCCAGGGCGCTTACGGCTATCCGCAGCCCCCCGCACCGCCGAACCCCCAGAGCGGCTACGGCTACCCGCAACCCCCCGCCCCTCAGAACCCTCAGGGTGCGTACGGCTACCCGCAGCCCCCTGCTCCTACGGCACCCCCCGCGGCCCAGGCGCCTCCGGCCACCCCGGCCGCTCCCGCACCTCCGGTGGCCCCAGCAGCTCCCGCACCCCCCGTGGCCCCCGCACCGCCGGTCGCTCCCGTGGCCCCCGCGCCCCCGGGACCGCCCGGCGCCCAGGGCGTCGACGCCGCCGCAGCCGCGACCGGCGGGGACGCGGACGGCCGTAGCGACACCCCGTCCGCCGCCGCTACGACGACGAGCGCACCGCAGCCCCCCGCCGCCCCGTCGGCCGAGGCACCCGCCCCGCCCACCGCCCCCGAGCCGCCGGCCCCCGCCGAAGTCCCGCCTGCGTCCCCGGAGTCGGAGGCAGGCTCCGAAGCGGCGGCCGCCCCGGCTCCGAGCGAGGCGGCGGCAGCCGCATCTGCCACCGACGACGAGCCCGGAACCACCGGCCAGGGCGCGGACGCCGCCCAGACGCCCACCGCCGAGACCACAGCAGCGGAAGCCCCGGAAGCCCCCGCACCCGAGGCCGCCACCCCGGGCAACGAGACCGTCGCCGAACCGCAGACCGCCGCCCCGGACGCCCCGGCCACGCAGACCGCCGTACCGGAGCAGCCCCCGGCCGCCCAGAACCCCGTACCGGAGCAGCCCGAGGCACAGCCGGACGGCTGGCGGCCCCCACCGGCTCCACAGGGCGCCGTCCCGCCGCTCCCGCCGCAGTTCGCGTCGGCGGACTCCGGCGCGATGCCGCCGTCGGCTCCGGAGTGGTCGACGGGCGGGCAGCCGCAGCCGCCGGCCGCACAGCCCGGCACCCCGCCTCCGCCCGCGCAGCCCCAGGCGCCGCAGCCCGCGCCCTCGGGCTGGTCGACCACCCCGCCGCAGCCCGAGGCTCCGGCGGCACACGGCGGTTACGGCTTCCCGCAGCCCCCCGCTCCCCCGAACCCCCAGGGCACTTACGGCTTTCCGCAGCCCCCCGCACCGCAGCCGGGCCAGGGCGGCTACGGCTACCCCCAGCCCCCCGCACCCCAGAACCCCCAGGGCGGCTACGGCTTCCCGCAACCGCCCGCACCCCAGCCCGGCCAGGGCAGCTACGGCTACCCCCAGCAGCAGCCCCACGCACAGCCCGGCCAGCCCGGCCAGCCCGTGCCGCCTCCCCCGGCCCAGCCGCAAGGGCAGCCGGGACAGCCGCAGTTCCCGGGGCAGCCGCAGCCGAACCCGCAGGCACCCCACCCCAACCCCTACGCGGGCGCGCCCGGCCAGCCCGGTGTGGACCCCCGCACCGGTGCGGCCTGGCCGGCGGCCGTCCAGCACGACCAGCGTCAGCAGGTGGCCGGCGCGGGTGCGCCGCTCGGCTACAACGCGGCCGTCGAGCTGACCTCGGACCGACTGGTCAACAGCAAGAAGCAGAAGGCCAAGAGCAGCCGTCCCGCCCCGGGCGGTTCGAAGTTCAAGCTCGGCGGCAAGAAGGAGGAGCAGGAGAGGCAGCGCAAGCTCGACCTCATCCGCACCCCGGTGCTGTCCTGCTACCGGATCGCGGTGATCAGCCTCAAGGGCGGCGTGGGCAAGACGACCACGACCACCGCCCTCGGCTCGACCCTCGCCACCGAGCGGCAGGACAAGATCCTCGCCATCGACGCCAACCCCGACGCCGGCACGCTCGGCCGCCGGGTGCGGCGCGAGACCGGCGCCACCATCCGTGACCTGGTCCAGGCGATCCCGTACCTCAACTCGTACATGGACATCCGGCGGTTCACCTCGCAGGCGCCCTCGGGTCTGGAGATCATCGCCAACGACGTCGACCCGGCCGTGTCCACGACCTTCAACGACGAGGACTACCGGCGCGCGATCGACGTACTGGGCCGCCAGTACCCGATCATCCTCACCGACTCGGGCACGGGTCTGCTCTACAGCGCCATGCGCGGGGTGCTCGACCTCGCCGACCAGCTGATCATCATCTCGACGCCGTCGGTGGACGGCGCGAGCAGCGCCAGTACGACGCTGGACTGGCTGTCGGCGCACGGGTACGCGTCGCTGGTCTCACGGTCCATCACCGTGATCTCGGGTGTGCGCGAGACCGGCAAGATGATCAAGGTGGAGGACATCGTCACCCACTTCGAGCAGCGCTGCCGTGGCGTGATCGTCGTACCGTTCGACGAGCACCTGGCGGCCGGTGCCGAGGTCGACCTCGACATGATGCGGCCGAAGGTCCGCGAGGCCTACTTCGACCTGGCCACCATGGTGGCCGAGGACTTCGTGCGGGCCCAGCAGGAGCAGGGGCTGTGGACGGGGCAGGGCGGCAACCAGCCGCCGACCATGGCCCCCCCGATGCCGGGCCAGCAGCAGCCCCCGGCCGGACAGCCGCAGCAGCCCCAGCCCCCGTTCCAGGGCTTCCCCGGCGCCCAGCCCGGCCAGCCCTGGCAGACGGGCCAGCCCGGTCAGCCGCAGCCCGGTTTCCCGCAGCCGCCGTACGACCCGAACGCGGGTCGGCCGCCGCAGCAGTAGCCACCACAAGGAAGAGGGCCGGCACCGTAAAGGTGCCGGCCCTCTTTTCGCGTCCTCGATCAGGCCTCCGCGCCCTCGATCAGCTCACGGCAGCGCTTGACGTCGTCGGCCATGGCCCTCAGCAGCGCGTCCAGCGACTCGAACTTCTGCTGCCCGCGCACGTAGGCGAGGAAGTCCACCGCCACGTGCAGCCCGTACAGGTCGAGCCCGACGCGGTCGATCGCGTACGCCTCGACCGTGCGCTCGGTGCCGTCGAACTGCGGGTTGGTGCCGACGGAGATCGCGGCCGGCATCGCCTCGCCCTGGGCGTGCAGCCAGCCGGCGTAGACGCCGTCGGCGGGGATGGCGGTGTGCGGCAGCGTCTCGACGTTGGCCGTGGGGAAGCCCAACTCCCGCCCCCGCTGGGCGCCGCGCACGACCACGCCCTCCACCCGGTGCGGACGGCCCAGGATCTCGCCGGCGCCCTCGACGTCCCCCTCGGCGACCAGACGCCGGGTCAGCGTGGAGGAGAAGGGCTCTCCGCCGCCCGCCGCGCCGGACACGTACAGGTCGACGACCTCGACCTCGAAGTCGTACGTCTTGCCCTGTTCGACGAGGAACTCGACATTGCCCGCGGCCTTGTGGCCGAAACGGAAGTTGGGACCCTCGACGACCGCCCTGGCGTGCAGCTTGTCGACCAGGACCTTGACGACGAACTCGGCCGGCGAGAGCTTCGAGAACTCGGTGGTGAACGGCAGGATCAGGAGCGCGTCCACCCCCAGCCCGGCCATCAGCTCGGCGCGCCGGTGGTGCGGGGCCAGCAGCGGTGGGTGGCTGCCGGGGCGGACGACCTCGCTGGGGTGCGGGTCGAAGGTGACGACGACCGAGGGGACGCCCAGCTCGCGCGCCCGGTCCACGGCATGCCGGATGATCAGCTGGTGCCCGCGGTGGACCCCGTCGTAGGAACCGATGGTGACGACGCTGCGCCCCCAGTCCTCGGGGATGTCCTCCAAGCCACGCCAGCGCTGCACTGTGACCGCTCCTCGTCGAACCCGTGTCCGTATTGACTCTCAAGACCTGCGCAGGTCTAAGGGTGCCATGCCGTGTGCCCGTGGCCCGCATCGGCATGGGGGCTGTGACCCGACGCACGCGGCCCCGGCAGGCTCCGCAGGCCCGCCGGATTCCGCGGACTCAGGCGGGAACCCGTACGCCCGCCAGGTTCTCGATCATCCGCCGGGTGCTGGGACCGACCACCGCCGCCCACTCCTGCGGGGCATCGGCGAGCCAGCCGGCCACCAGCGCGGCGAATCCGGGGACGTGCCGGCCGAGATCGACGAGGCCGCGGTCGAAACGGGTCGCGCCGTCCGGGGTGCGGACGAGGAGGAGGCCGACGCGGTGGACGAGGTCGCGGATGCCTGAGTCCGCGCGCGCGGCGGCCGCGGGCAGCAGGGCGAGCAGGACGGCGGGATCTTGTTCGTGGTCGAGGAGGGCTTCGAGGAGTTCCTGGCGCAGCGGCCGGGAGACGGGGGCGCCGGGCCCGGCGAGGACGGCCGCCAGCGCGGCCCGTACTCCTTCAGGGCCGCCGTCGAGCAGCCCTGTGACCAGCGGGAGGAGGACGGCCCTGGCGGCGGGGCCCTGGTCGAGGCGCCGGTCGACGTACGCGGCCACGTCCCCGGCGGTCTCCGGACGCCGCTGCACCGCCTCCCGCACCAGCACGGCGACCCGGCGGGCCGGCGCGGGCGTGGTGACGTCCGCCAGGGTGCGCAGCGCCTTGCCGGCGCCGGGGCGCCGCAGCCGCTCGCGGAAGGCGTCCAGGACCGGGTCGGGGTCGGTGGCGAGGGCGGGGACCAACGCGTCGGCCGGGAACTGCGGGTCGCCGGCCGCGAAGTGCCCGAGCGCCTGCGGCAGATGACGGGCACGCGTGCACGGGTCGCGGACCAGCAGGGCGAGCGCGCCGCCGTGCAGGGTGCAGTCCTCGGGGCGGGCCAGCAGGGCGAGGGCGGCGTAGCGCAGGAGTTCACGGTCGGCCTCGGTGCGGAGGTGCGGGGCGGCACGCAGTCCGTACGCCACCGCGGCCACCCTCCTCGCGGGCCGCTCGTCGTGGGCCCACCGGTCCACGGCCCGGCACACCGCCGACGGCTCGTCCTCGGCCAGCGCGGCGAGCAGTTCGTCGGCCCGCCGGTGCGCACAGCCGACGAGCAGCTCGGTGAGATCGTCCAGGGCCCGGGTCCGGTGCGTGTGCAGCAGCGCCTGCGCGGCCTTCGCCACGGTCGCGTGCGGGGTCGCGGGCAGCGTCCGCTCGTCGTCGAACCAGCGGGTGAGATGCGGCTGTACGGCGGTGGGGTCGACGGCGAGCAGCTCCGCCGCGGAGTCCAGGAAGCGTGGGCCGGGCTCGTGCGGGGGCCCGTCGGCGAGAACGAGCCGGCGGAGCAGGTCGATGCGGGTGCCCAGAGGTAGCGGAAGCGCGCTCCAGAAGGCGGGCCCGAACGCGGGCGGGAACGGTTCCCCTCTCCGGCGCCGGGCCACGAGGCGGTCGGCGAGCTGCCGTAGGACATCCGTGTACGGCGTCGCGTCGGGCACGCGCAGCAGGGTCTCGGTGAGGAGGCGGGTGGCCCACCAGGAGTCCGGGTCGGCGTCCAGGGCGTGCAGCAACTCCTCCAGGCGGTACGCCAGTTCGGGTGTGCCGTGCTGGCGGGCGACGAGGAGCAGGGCCTGGACGACAGGGCCGATGCGGTGGTGCGGAACGGGGAGGGGGTGTTCCTGTCCGGTGCCCTGACGGTGGACCAGGGCGCGCAGGGCCTCGTCGAGGTCCAGGTGCATGCCCTGGATCCAGTCGGCGAGCTCCTCATGGGCGAAGCGGTAACCGGTGCCCGCGGGGACCAGGAGGCCCTCGGTGAGGACCGCGGAGGCCCAGCCGGTGCCGCCGAGCCGCTTCGGGGCCGGGCCCCAGGGGAACACCGCCTCGAACGACTCCCGGTCCAGTTCGCCCTGTCCGGGGCCGAGGCTGCGGCGGGCCGCCTCGTGGACCTGGCCGGAGACCTTGGCGGCGAGCCGGCGGACGGCGGTGCCGCGCAGCCCGCTCGGGGTGGCCAGCCGTACCGCGATGCGCAGGCACATCAGGTCGAGATACGCCGAGAGGACCTCGTCCCGGTCCACGGGGGCGTGCGGAGCGTGCGGAAGGGCCGCGCGGACTTCGGAGAGAAGGCGGAGGGTGAGGGGGTGGCGGGCGTCGGGGCCGGTGAGGATGCCGTCGGGGAGGGCGTAGCGGGCCCTGGCCCGGCGGGCCTCGTCGTCGGTGAGGTCGGCGAGGCGTACGCAGGGTGGGAGGTGCCGCTCCGGGGTGCCGTACGCCGCCTCCGCCGGGAAGTGGGCTCCTTCCCAGTACTCCTTGCGGCAGGCCACGACCAGCCGTGCCCCCGTCTCGGTGAGCCACTTCGCGGTGCCTTCCGTCCACTCGGCGAGGCGGTGGGCGAGGACCGGGGGCATCTCCTCGGGGCCGTCGAGCAGGAGGAACAGGGGGCGGGCCGCGGTGTGGGAGAGCTGGGCAAGTCGCTCGGGGGTGAGGTCACCGAGGTCGGCGGGGACGGTGTCCGCGGAGGCCGCCACGATCCGGGCGGCCCTGGTGAGCGCGCGGCGGGCCGCGTCGGCCACCGAGGCGTCGGTGTCCTCCAGGTCGGCGCCGCGCAGCCACAGGGTGGGCGCAGGGGCGGGGCCGTGGTGGCGGCGGGCGGCGAGGGCCGCGAGTTCCGTCGTACGGCCGCTGCCGGGCGGTCCGACGAGCCCTAGGACGGCTGCCGGGCTCTCGGCGAACGCGGCGAACTCCCTTGCGACAGCGGCCCGTTCGACGAGTTCCGTCGCGACTCCGCGGCCCACGTGACCGGCCGACGCGCCCGGCGGGCCGTCCTGGCCCACCGACGTGGCGGTCAGCTCCAGCACACCGGCCAGGTTGAGGTCGGCGCCGTACGCCGGGACCGTCGCCGCGTTCTCCGCGAGCAGGTCGGCGAGGGTGCCGGTCCGGACGGAGCGCAGCGGGACCGCGTATCCGGAGTCCCGGTGGCCGCTCTGCAGCGCGGTGCCGAGGACGGCGACCACCGCGCCGGTCTCGGCGTCGAGCACCGGGCCCCCGGCGGCCCCGCCGCCCAGCCGCAGTGCGTCCCGTCCTGCGGTGCCGATCGCCAGCTCCAGCGCACCGTCGAGGAGATGGAGGCGGTCGGTGGCCATGTAAGTCACGGTGGCCGGGCCCAGCACCCGGGCCTCGCGCCAGCAGCCGGCGGGGAGGCGAACATAGCTGCCGGTCTCGACGGTGTCGCGTACGGACACCGGCAGCGGGTCCACTCCGAGGCCCTCGGTACGGACGAGCGCCAGGTCCAGCTCGGGCAGCGGGGTCACCGCGTCGGCGGTCACCACACAGCTGCGGTCGCCGGCGTGCAGCAGGAGCCGGGGCAGCCCGTCGACGGCTTCGTGACTGGTGACGACGGTGCCACGATGATCGGCCACGAAGCCGCCGGCCTGCCCTACGTCCCCGGCCCGGCCGGCCTGCCCTACGTCCCCGGCCCGGCCGGCCTGCCCTACGTCCCCGGACCGGCGGGCCTGACCAGCATCCCCACCTCGACCAACCTGCCCGAAGTCCCCGGCCCGACCGACCTGACCAACATCCCCGGCCCGACCAGCCCGCCCGAAGTCCCCGACCCGGCCAGCCTGACCAACATCCCCACCTCGACCAACCTGCCCGAAGTCCCCGGCCCGACCGACCTCACCGACATCCCCGCCCCGACCGGTGTCCTCACCCCGACCTGCCTGACCGACATCACCACCCCGACCAGCCCGCCCGAAGCCCGGGGTCGGACCAGCCTGACCGTTGCCCCACCGTCGACCGACCTGACCGATGTCCCCGGCCCAACCGACCTGACCGACATCCCCGCTCCGACCGACCCGACCGACGTCCTCACCCCGACGTGCCTGACCGATATCACCACCCCGACCAACCTGCCCGAAGTCCTCACCTCGACCTGCCTGTCCGAAGTCCTCACCTCGACCTGCCTGTCCGAAGTCCCCGCCCCGACCGGCCTGTCCGCCGTCACCGGTCTCGCGATCGTCGGTCCGATCCGGCCCCGCGGGCCCGCCCGGCGCCCGATCCCCCTGTCGAGCATCACGGTCTGCCTGTCCAGCGACCCCGTCGCCCTCCCGGCCCCCGTGTCGAGCCGCACGATCCGGCTGCCAGGTGGCCTCGTCCGGACTCGGGGCTTCCCGGCGGACTCTCCGGGCCTCCTGTCCCGCCTCGCGGTCGTCGTGCCCGCTGGGGCCTGCCGTCGGGGCGCCGCCCGGTCGTGGGTGTCGGATCTCGTCATGGGCCGTGCCGTTGCCCCACTGGACCCGCCTACCGGTCTCAGGCTCCTCCCGGCCCCCCTGCCCCGTGGGCTGAGCCGGCACCCGTGCGGTCCCGTCCCCCGGTCCCCTGCTGTCCGCGCCGGAGGCGAGAGGAACCGCGCCACCGACGGAGTCCCGTGTCGCCATGATCGAACCTCCCCGCCGTACGCACGTTCCTGCTGTCGACGGTAGGCGCGGGGTGATCAGCGGGACAGATCGCGTCGTGAACGCGCCCCCTCCCACTCCCCCGGTTCACTCCGAGCGCCTGCCCGCGCGGGTGAATGGAAGGGGAGCGGCGGATACACCCTAGGGGTGGGGGAACCGAGGGGGGACCGTGGAGCGGCGGGCACAACCCCGTGATCGCCGCTCCACGGGCGGAACATCCTCGGCGCCCCCGCCCGGTGCGGGCAGCCCGGTGTCAGGCGAAGACCGCCAGGCTCTTCGCCTTGCCCTTCTGTTCCTCCACGAGGGCGAGGAAGCGGCCCTCGGGGTCGAAGACGGCCACCGCGCCGACGCCCGCGTACACGTCGGGCATGTCGAGCCGTACGCCGTTGGTGAGCAGCGCGGCCCGCCTGGCGTCGACGTCCCAGCGGGGGAACGCGGCCGTGGCGGCCTCGGCGATCGGCATCACCGCGAGCTCCTGCTGGAGCTGGTCGAGGGTCTTGGCCGCGTCCAGTTTGTACGGACCCACGCGCGTGCGCCGCAGAGCCGTCAGATGGCCACCGACGCCCAGATCGGCGCCCAGGTCGCGGGCGAGGGCCCGGATGTAGGTGCCGGACGAGCAGACCACCGACACGACCAGGTCCACAACGGCCGTGCCGTCCTCGGCGACCGTGTCCCGGACGTCGTGGACCGCGAAGGACGAGATGGTGACGGGCCGCGCGGGGATCTCGAACTCCTCGCCCTCCCGTGCCCGCTTGTAGGAGCGCACCCCGTCGATCTTGATGGCGGAGACCTTGGACGGCACCTGCATGATCTCGCCGCTGAGCTTGGCGATACCGGCGTCGACGGCTTCCCGGGTGACCTTCGAGGCATCGACCGACCCCGTGATCTCGCCCTCCGCGTCGTCGGTCAGAGTCGTCTGACCGAGCCGGATCGTGCCCAGGTACTCCTTCTCGGTCAGCGCGAGGTGCCCGAGGAGCTTGGTCGCCTTCTCGACGCCGAGGACCAGCACGCCCGTCGCCATGGGGTCGAGGGTGCCGGCGTGTCCGACGCGGCGGGTCCTGGCGATCCCGCGCATCTTGGCGACCACGTCGTGCGAAGTGAAGCCCGACGGCTTGTCGACGATGACAAGGCCGTCGGGCGTCCGGTTCTTCTCGGTCATTCGGCGGCGTCGTCCGTCTCGTCCTCGTCGCCTGGCTTGCGGTACGGGTCCGCCTCACCGGCGTAGGCGGCGCCCGCGGAGACCTCGCGCACCTTCTCGTCGGACTGGCGGGCCTTGTCGAGGAGGTCCTCGATCGTCTTGGCCGTGTCGGGCAGCGCGTCGGCCATGAAGGTCAGCGTCGGCGTGAACTTCACACCCGCCGCCGCCCCGACGGCCGACCGGAGCACGCCCTTGGCGCTCTCAAGACCGGCGGCCGCGGCCGCCCGCTCCTCGTCGTCCCCGTACACGGTGTAGAAGACGGTCGCCTCCCGCAGATCACCCGTGACCCGGGTGTCCGTGATGGTGACGTGCGAGCCGAGCCGCGGGTCCTTGATCCCACGCTGCAGCTTCTGGGCCACCACCTCTCGGATGAGGTCCGCCAGCCTCTTGGCGCGCGCGTTGTCGGCCACTGGTCCGTCTCCTTAAGTACTTACTTGTTGCTTCAGTCTTCGTCGCTGTGGAGCCTGCGTCGAACCGAGAGCAGTTCCACCTCGGGCCGCCCGGCGACCAGCCGCTCGCAGCGGTCCAGTATGTCGGTGAGGTGTCCCGTGTCCCCGGAGACCACCGCGAGCCCGATCTCGGCCCTGCGGTGGAGATCCTGACTGCCCGTCTCCGCCGCGCTCACCGCGTACTTGCGCTGGAGCTCGGCCACGATCGGACGGACGAGAGAGCGTTTCTCCTTCAGTGAGTGGACGTCACCGAGGAGCAGGTCGAAGGACAGAGTCCCCACATACATGTGTGTATCCGGATGTCCCGCCGGTTCGGGGTACGGGCGCCACGCTTCGACGCCGATACGGGAACCGTACACGCAACGGCCGGGGCCGATCGACGGATATTACGTCCGCCGACCGGCCCCGATCGCGTGCTGTGTCGGTCAGCCTCGCGGCTTCTCGCGCATCTCGTACGTCGCGATGACGTCGTCGATCTTGATGTCGTTGAAGTTTCCGAGGTTGATACCGCCCTCGAAGCCTTCGCGGATCTCGGTGACGTCGTCCTTGAAGCGGCGCAGGCCCTCGATGTTGAGGTTCTCCGCGATGACCTTGCCATCGCGCAGCAGACGGGCCTTGGTGTTGCGCTTGACCTCGCCGGAGCGGATGAGAACACCCGCGATGTTGCCCAGCTTGGACGAGCGGAAGACCTCGCGGATCTCCGCCGTACCGAGCTCGACCTCTTCGTACTCCGGCTTGAGCATGCCCTTGAGGGCCGCCTCGATCTCCTCGATCGCCTGGTAGATGACCGAGTAGTAGCGGACGTCCACGCCTTCGCGCTCGGCCATCTGCTGTGCCCGCCCGGCGGCGCGCACGTTGAAGCCGATCACGATGGCGTCCGAGCCCATCGCCAGGTCGATGTCCGACTCCGTGACCGCACCGACACCGCGGTGCAGGACGCGGATGTCGACCTCTTCGCCGACGTCCAGCTGGAGCAGGGAGGACTCGAGAGCCTCGACGGAACCAGAAGCGTCACCCTTGATGATGAGGTTGAGCTGCTGGACCTCGCCGGCCTTGAGCACCTTGTCCAGGTCCTCGAGCGAGACGCGGCGCGTGCGCTTGGCGAAGGCCGCGTTGCGCTCGCGGGCGGCGCGCTTCTCGGCGATCTGACGGGCCGTACGGTCCTCGTCGACCACCAGGAAGTTGTCGCCCGCACCCGGGACGTTGGTCAGACCCAGCACCTGGACCGGCGTGGACGGACCCGCCTCGGCGACGTTGTTGCCGTTGTCGTCGAGCATGGCGCGCACACGGCCGTAGGCGTCGCCCACCACCATCGTGTCGCCGACCCGCAGGGTGCCTCGCTGGACGAGGACCGTCGCCACGGCACCGCGGCCGCGGTCGAGACGGGACTCGATGGAGATGCCCTGCGCGTCCTGGTTCGGGTTGGCCCGCAGGTCGAGCGAGGCGTCCGCGGTCAGGACGACCGCTTCCAGCAGGGAGTCGATGTGCAGACCCTGCTTGGCGGAGATGTCGACGAACATGGTGTCGCCGCCGTACTCCTCGGCCACCAGGCCGTACTCGGTCAGCTGACCGCGCACCTTGGTCGGGTCGGCGCCCTCGACGTCGATCTTGTTGACCGCGACGACGATCGGGACGTCGGCCGCCTTGGCGTGGTTGAGCGCCTCGACCGTCTGCGGCATGACGCCGTCGTTGGCCGCGACGACCAGGATCGCGATGTCCGTCGACCGGGCACCACGGGCACGCATGGCGGTGAACGCCTCGTGACCCGGGGTGTCGATGAAGGTGATCGCGCGGTCCTCTTCGTTGACCTGGGTCGAGACCTGGTAGGCACCGATGTGCTGGGTGATGCCGCCGGCCTCGCCCGCGATGACGTTCGTCTTGCGGATGGCGTCGAGGAGTCGGGTCTTACCGTGGTCGACGTGACCCATGACGGTCACGACCGGCGGACGGACGACCAGGTCCTCGTCGTCGCCCTCGTCCTCACCGAACTCGATGTCGAAGGACTCGAGCAGCTCGCGGTCCTCCTCCTCGGGGCTGACGATCTGAACCGTGTAGTTCATCTCGCCCGCGAGGAGCTGCAGCGTCTCGTCGGAGACGGACTGCGTGGCCGTGACCATCTCGCCGAGGTTCATCATGACCGCGACGAGGGACGCCGGGTTGGCGTTGATCTTCTCCGCGAAGTCGGTGAGGGAGGCACCGCGCGACAGGCGAATGGCTTCGCCGTTGCCGCGAGGCAGCATCACGCCGCCGACCGACGGGGCCTGCATGGCCTCGTACTCCTGGCGCCTCTGCCGCTTCGACTTGCGACCGCGACGCGCGGGACCGCCGGGACGACCGAAGGCGCCCTGCGTGCCACCACGGCCACCGGGACCGCCGGGACGACCACCGAAGCCGGGACGACCGCCGCCGCCACCGCCGGGACCACCCGGACGGCCGGCGAAACCGCCGCCACCGCCACCAGGACCCGCGGGACGACCGGCGAAACCGCCGCCACCGCCACCGGGACGACCGGCGAAACCGCCGCCACCGCCACCGGGACGACCGCCGCCACCGCCACCGGGGCGACCGCCACCGCCACCGGGACCGCGGCCGCCGGGGCCACCGCCACCGGGACGCGGGCCGGCAGCCGGACGCTGCGGCATCATGCCGGGGTTGGGACGCGGGCCGCCGGGGCCACCGCCGCCGGGACGGGGACCGCCCTGCGGACGGGGCATGCCGCCGGGGCTGGGACGAGCGCCGCCCGGAGCCTGCGGACGGGGACCGCCCGCCGCGCCCTGGGGACGCGGACCACCCGGGCCCTGGCCCTGCGGGCGAGGGGCGCGATCGGGACGCTCACCGGGGGCACCCGGACCGCCCGGACGCGGGGCACCGCCGGGACGGGGCGCCTGCGTGCGCGCCATGCCGGTGGAGCCACCAGAGGTGAAGGGGTTGTTGCCCGGACGGGGACCGGCCGGACGGGCGCCGGGACGGGCACCCTGGCCGCCCTGACGCGGAGCGCCGGGACGGTCGCCGCGGCCCTGGCCGCCCTGACCGGGACCGCCGGCCGGACGCGGGGCGCCGGGACGCGGGGCCTGCTGGCCGGCCGGACGCGGAGCACCCGGACGTGTGCCGGAGCCCTGGCCCTGGGAGGCCGGTGCGGCGGGAGCCGACGGCGGCGCGGTGAACTCGGGCGTGGTCGGAGCCGGGGACGCCGGGGCGGGCCGCGGCGCGGGCTTCGGGCCCGGAGTGGGACGGGGGCCGGGAGCGGCCGGCGCGGCGGGAGCCGCGGGCCTCTCGGCGGCGGCCGGCTTGGGGGCCGGCGGACGCGGGGCGGCCGGACGGGCGGCCTGCGCGGGAGAGGGGGCTGCCGGACGAGCCGGGGCAGCCTTGCGTGCGGAAGCGGGCTTGCCGCCTCCGTTGCCCTGCTGGAGGGCGTCCGTCAACTTACGGACGACGGGCGCTTCGATGGTCGAAGACGCCGAACGGACGAATTCACCGAGTTCTTGGAGCTTGGCCATGACGACCTTGCTCTCCACCCCGAACTCCTTGGCGAGTTCGTATACCCGGACCTTAGCCACTTCGCTCCTTTTAGGTCCGGTTGCGTCCGGACCGTCGCTACTTCATGGGCGTACTCATCGCGTGCTCATCGAGTGCTCATCGCAATCTCGACCTACTTCCAACTCGCGGGGTACCAGGGCCGCACGGGGGTTCCGCGCGACGCTTCTTACGGTGTTGCCTGCTCAGCAAGTGTGCTCAGCAACTGTCTGTCTGCTCGACGTACCGGCGCAACGCCTTTGTGTCGAGCGCTCCCGGGGCGCGCAGCGCCCGCGTGAACGCCCGGCGGCGTACCGCCTGGTCGAGACAGACCAGGGCGGGGTGTACGTACGCACCCCGGCCGGGCAGCGTACCGCGATGATCGGGGACGCATGCGTCCTTGATCGCCACGATGCGCAGCAGATCGGTCTTGGCCGCTCGCTGCCTGCACCCCACACAGGTGCGCTCAGGGCATGCGCGGGCGCGCGTCCGGCCAGACACTCTTAAGTCTACCTCCCCGTACCGACCTCACCCCTTCGGGGCAGGGATCGAACGGACGTTGTCGTGATCTAAGCCACCTACGGCTTGGATCTATTCCCCGACGCTATTCGCCTGCCTGTTCGGTGTCCGGCCGGATGTCGATCCGCCAGCCGGTCAGCCGGGCCGCGAGCCGGGCGTTCTGCCCTTCCTTGCCGATGGCGAGGGAGAGTTGGTAGTCGGGGACCGTCACGCGCGCGGAGCGGGCGGCCATGTCCACGACCTCGACCTTGGAGACCCGGGCCGGCGACAGCGCGTTGGCCACCATCTCGGCCGGGTCGTCCGACCAGTCGACGATGTCGATCTTCTCGCCGTTCAGCTCACCCATGACGTTGCGCACACGCCCGCCCATGGGGCCGATACAGGCACCCTTGGCGTTCAAGCCCGAACGGGTGGACCGTACCGCGATCTTGGTGCGGTGACCGGCCTCACGCGCGATGGCGGCGATCTCGACGGACCCGTCGGCGATCTCCGGCACCTCAAGGGCGAAGAGCTTCTTCACCAGGTTCGGGTGCGTGCGCGACAGGGTCACGGACGGACCGCGGACGCCCCTCGCCACGCGTACGACGTACGACCGAAGCCGCATGCCGTGCGGGTACGTCTCACCGGGGACCTGTTCCTGCACCGGCAGGATGGCCTCCAGCTTGCCGATGTCCACGAGGACGTTCTTCGGGTCGCGGCCCTGCTGGACCACGCCCATGACGATGTCGCCCTCACGCCCCGCGTACTCGCCGAGCGTCGCGTCGTCCTCGGCGTCGCGCAGCCGCTGCAGGATGACCTGCTTGGCGGTGGTGGCGGCGATCCGGCCGAAGTCGGACGGGGTGTCGTCGAACTCCCGTGGCTCCTGGCCCTCTTCGAGCTCCTCGGGGTCTTCCTTCGCCCACACGACCACGTGCCCGGAGTCCCGGTCGAGCTTCACGCGCGCGTGGCGGTGGCTTCCCTCGGTGCGGTGGTAGGCGATGAGGAGGGCCGACTCGATCGCCTCGACCAACAGGTCGAAGGAGATCTCCTTCTCCCGTACCAAGCCCCGCAGGGCACTCATGTCGATGTCCACGGCTACGCCTCCTCTTCGTTCTTGTCCTTGCGGTTGAACTCGACCTGCACACGCGCCTTGTCGATCTCGGAGAAGGCGAGTTGGCGGGTGGTGGCCTTGCGGCCCTTCACGCCGGGCACTTCGAGTTCGAGGCTCTCGTCGTCGACCTTCAGGATCCGGGCGACCAGCTCACCGCCCTCGGTCAGCTGGAACTTCACCAGCCGGTTCACGGCGCGCGCGTAGTGGCGGTGCTCCTTGAGGAGGCGCTCGGCGCCCGGGGTGCCGACCTCCAGGGTGTACTCGCCCTGGCCCATCGCGTCCGTCTCGTCGAGCTTCGCCGAGAGCGCGCGACTCACATCGGCGATCTGGTCGAGGTCGGCACCGGTGTCCGAGTCGACGACGACACGCAGCACTCGCTTTCGTCCGACGGAGTCCACTGCGATCTCTTCGAGATCCAGGCCCTGGGAGGTGACGAGCGGTTCCAGGAGCTCTCGCAGCCTCTCGCTCTGGGTGGTGCTCATCCGGGTGACTCCTCGGCCGCGTGTGCTGTTGTGGGTAGGTCGCGTGTCTGGTCAAAGGGTATCCGGTCGCGGGGGGTGTTGCCGTCCAGGTGGCATCGGATGCGCGGGTACCGTGATCGCCGGCGGGCTCGACCTCCCGCCTGTGTGTTCGTACGAGCTTCCCGAGGACGTCTGCCGTGCCGTACCCCCCTCCGCCGCGCGTCCCCTCGGGGCCGCGCAGAAGGTCCCTGCTCGCCTCGGTCGCCGGGGGTGCCCTGCTGGTGGGGTGCTCCGACGGGACCGGAAGCGGCGAGGAGGGCACCGCGGGCAGTCCCTCCGTCGTCGAGCGGGCACGCGTGCGTGCGGCCCGGGACAGTCGGAGCATCGTCGAGCGGTACGACGCCGTCCTGGCCGCTTACCCGGCCCTGGCCGAGCGGGTGGGGCCGTTGCGGGCGGAGGCGCTGCGGCATGTGGAGGCGTTCGGGGAGACGGTCACCAAGGCCTCCCCCGACGTGTCCCGCAGCGCCTCGCCCTCGCCGCCGCTTGTGGCCCCCGGCACCGAGAAGGACGCCCTCGCCCAGCTCGCCGCCGCCGAGCGGGCCCTCGCCGACCGGCGGGCGAAGGCGCTGCTGGACGTCCCGGGCGAGCTGGCCCGGCTGCTGGCCTCGGTGGCGGCGGCCGGAGCGGCGCACGCGTATCTGCTGATGGAGGGGGTCCAGTGAGCGACGAGAACGAGAAGGAGCTGGAGGCCCTGCAGAAGGCGCTGGCCGCCGAGCACGCGGCCGTCTACGGCTACGGCGTCGTCGGCGGGCGGGTCCGTGAGGGGCGGCGGACGGAGGCCAAGGCCGCCTATGACGCCCACCGGGCCCGGCGGGACGCGCTGGCGCGTGAGGTGCGGGATCTGGACGGGACGCCGGTGGCCGCGGCGGCGGCGTACGCGCTGCCCTTCCCGGTGCCGGACTCGGCCGCGGCGGTGCGGCTCGCCGCCGAGCTGGAGGACCGGGTGGCCGACGTGTACTCCGACGTGGTGCGGGCATCCGAGGGCGGGCGGCGGAGCACGGCCGCGGAGGCGCTGCGGGAGGCCGCGGTGCGGGCGGTGCGCTGGCGCGGGGAGAGCGTAGCCTTCCCTGGGCTCGCCGAGCGGGCGGCCACGGGGGCACCTTCGGCTTCCGCTTCGGCTCCTTGGGCCACACCCACGACCTGACGAGGTACGGGAAGGGACGACTCGCGCATGGCTTTCGAACCGCCGCAGCGGCTGGTGCGTGCGCTCGGTGAGAGCGCGCCGGACGGTGACAGCTGGGTGGAGAAGCTTCCCGAGACCGCCGGAAAGGCCGTCGCGCTGCGCGAGTTGACCGTGGAACGGGTGCAGGTGCCCGGCGGACGCAGCAGCCTCGTCGTACTCGTGCGGCGGGCGGACGGGACACCTGCCGTGCTCAAGCTGGTGCCGCCCCGGTCCCGGCCGGAGAGTGAGCGGGCGGCTCTCGCGCACTGGGGTGGGCGGGGGGCCGTACAGCTGATGGAGCCCTTCGTCGCGGAGGGGGTGCTGCTGCTTGAGCGGCTGCATCCGGATGTGTCGGTGCGGTCGCTGCCGGAGGCGAAGGCGCTGCTTGAGGCTGCCGGGACGCTGCGGCGGCTGTGGGTGGAGCCGCCCGGTGACCATGTCTTCGAGACGGTGGCCGAGCGGACCGGGCGGCAGGCCGACGCGATGCGGGGTGCTTCCGCGGACGTCGGGGCTCTGGTGAGCGCCGCTCTTGATGCGCGGGAGTCGTTGCTGGACGCGCCGACGGAGCGGTTGTTGCTGCACGGGACGTTTCGGCAGAGCAAGGTACTGGCGGCTGAGCGGTCTCCCTGGCTGGCCGTGGGGCCGGATCCCGTCGTCGGGGAGTGTGCGTTCGATCTTGCTCGGCTGGTGCGGGATCGGGTGGAGGATCTGATTGCCTCGCCCTCGGGGGCGGCGACGTGCCGGCGGCGGGTGAAGCGGCTCGCGGAGTCGTTGGAGGTGGATCAGGAGCGGTTGCGGGGGTGGACGTTGTTCCGGGCCGTGGAGTCGGGGGTGCGGGCGCTTCGGGTGGGGCGGCCGAAGGATGCCGAGCTGTTGCTGGAGTTTGCCGGGTGGCTTTGAGGTTGTGGATCGGCTGACGGCCGGGGGGGCTTGTCGCGCCCACGCGGCGGAGCCGCAGAACGATACGGCCCCGCGCCCCTAGGGAGTTCCCCTCGCCGTGAGCTTGAGAGCCAGGACCGGACAGTCGGCGGCTGCTCTGCGGGCGCGTTTGAGCGTCCGCGCCGGGACTGGGGAGTTGTCCACCAACGGGTAGCCCCACTCATCCAGCCCCACGTGCTCCGGAAGAAGTTCCGCGCACAGGCCATGGCCCTCGCAGGAGGTCCAGTCGACGGTGATGCGCTGGTCCATGTCAGCCCTCCTGGGGGACGGGGAGCAGGGGTGTGCGGTCGGTCGCCGTGCACAAGCCCCTTGCGTGGGCGTCGAGTTCGGGGGCGAAGGTGGTGAGGGCGCTGCGCACCAGGCGGACCGTGCCGTCGGGGTGGTGGCAGGCGCCCCGGCCCTCGACCAGGCCGGCCCAGCGGGAGACGTCCGCGCGGGTGGTGCCCTGTGGGCCCGGGGTCGCCAGGGTCTGGAAGGCCGCGGCCATGCGGGGAAGGCCGTTGAGGCAGGGGCCGCACTGGCCGGCCGACTGGAGGGCCAGGTAGCGCAGGACCCTGGCCGTCTCGGCGAGGCCGCAGCGGTCCGTGGGGAGAGCCGCGAGGACTCCGGCCCCCATCGAGCCCGCGTCCAGGGTCAGCGTGGCCGCTTCGGCCGCCGGGATCCAGGTGCCGTGGTAGCCACCGAGCAGGATCGCCGACAGGCCCTGCATCGGGAGCAGACGGCCCAGCGGGATGCCGAACGGGGCTTCCACCACCCGGACTTCGCGTCCCGGAACATGGACCGTGCACAGGGCGCTGCCGGGCTGGGCCGCGGTGCCGGCCGTGCGGAACCAGTCGGCGCCGTAGCGGGCGATCAGGGCGAGGTGGGCCAGGGTCTCGACGTTCTGGACCAGTGTCGGGGCACGGCCCACGCCGCGTTCACGGACCGGCGGGTCCTGGTGGACGGGGAGCGGGGCACCGCCGCCGACGTACTGGGCGAGGGCCGAGGACTGGCCGGACAGGAAGCTCTTGGGCAGCCGTACGACCTTGACCGGGACGGGGTCGCCGCGCTGGGCCAGGGCCTGCTCCAGCCAGGACGCGCCGTCCTCCACGGCCAGGTGGGCCTCCCCCGCGCCGATGGCGGCCGCGGCGACCTGGATGCCGTCCAGGACGAGGTGGGGTGAGAGGCGCAGGAGCGTCTTGTCCTTGCGGGCCGCGGGCTCACCCTCGGCACCGTTGGCCACGACGACCGGTTCACGTCCGGTACGGCGGCCCGCGTCGGCGACCGACACCAGCTTGCGGAACACCGGGAACGCGGCGCCGCCCCGCCCGGTGAGCCCGGACTCGGCCACCGTGCGGAGGACCGTGTCGGGATCGCCGTACGGCAAAGGGCCGTAGCGCTGCTCGTGTGTGGTCAGGTCGGCCGGGCCGCCGCCGGGGGCGAGGAGGCGGGGGGACATGTGGACGTCGGCGAAGGTCATGGTCACGGTCGGGCTCCTTCGGCCGTGCGGAGAAGGGCGGCGGAGGTGTGCCGGGCGGCTCGGGCGGAGTGCGCGACACGGATGCCTCCGGCGGTGAGGACGGCGGCCACGCAGGTGATCGTCAGCCAGGTCATCCAGTCGGTGCCGGTGTCCGTGCCGATGCCTGTGCCGTGGATCAGGGCCATCGGCCAGCAGGCGTACGCCAGCCAGTGGACTGCTCGCCAGGCGCGGTGCCCGATGCGTTGCCTGAGCAGGCTGGTGATGACGACCGCGAGCATCAGGTCGAAGGCGACCGTGCCGAGGCCCAGCCACAGGGGCTGGTAGTCGGAGACGAACGGGACGATGGCGTCCAGGGCGGTGATGTTGACGTAACCGTCGAAGACCGCGAAACCGATGTGCAGGGCGAGGAAGGCGGTGGCGGAGAGGGAGAGTGTGCGGTGGAGGCCGATGGTGCCGAAGCGGGGGAGGCCGGGGAGGCGGGTTCTCAGCCGGACCGCGATGCCGAGCAGGACCACGATCGTGAAGAGGATCAGGCAGATCGCGCCAGTAGCCCGGTTTGCGTACCAGAGGGTTTCGGAGGTCATGCGGCCGACTCCTGGGTGGGGGCCGATCGCGCGGTTCCCCGCGCCCCTGGGGTGATCGGCCAGCCCGGTGTTGTGACTACCAGGCCCTCCTGGGTCACCAGGCGTGCCGGGAGGCCCAGCCTGGTGAGCCAGTGCTCCGCACCCTTGCCCTTCACCAAGGCCGCTGTCGTCGCCGCGTTGGCGTCCGCGCAGGTGGGGGCCGCCACCGAGACCGTGCGCCAGGGGGTGCGGACGGGGAGGCCGGTGTGGGGGTCCACGATGTGGTGGAGGGTGTGGCCGTCGCGGCGCCAGTTGCGGGCCGCCGTGCCCGAGGTGGCGAGGCCTCCACTGCGGAGGCCGACCGTGGCGTACGAGCCCTGCGTCGGGGTTTCGTCGACCGCGCCCGTGACGTCCTGGACGCGGATCTGCCAGCCGCCGGCCGGGGGTTCGCCCGCTACCGCGGTGTCGCCGCCGAGGCTCACCAGGACACCGCAGCCGGCTGCCTCGGCGAGCACGGTCGCTGCCTTGTCGGCGGCCCAGGCCTTGGCCGTGGCGCCGAGGTCCAGGCGGACGCCGGACGGGACGGTGACCGTGCCGGTCGCGAGGTCCAGGCGGACCTTGCGCCAGCCGGGTGCGCGCTTCACGGTCAGGCGGACCGGGCGGTCGTCCTCGCGGACGAGGGTGAAGTCGCGGTCGTAGCCGATGGCCTCCATCGCCGAGCCCACCGTGGGATCGACCGCTCCGTCCGTCGCCTCGGCGGCGCGCAGGGCGACGTCCAGGGCTTCGGCGAGGAGGGGGCTGACGCGGACCGGGCGGCCCTGCGAGCCGTCGAGCAGGGCGAGTTCGGAGTCCGGGCGGAAGCGGCTGCACGCCGCGTCGACCTCGGCGAGGTGCCGGGCCAACAGCAGGTTGCAGGAGTCCAGCAGCGCCGGGTCGGTGACGACCAGGCGGACGGCGGTACCGAGGGCACGCCAGTCGGCGGCGGCCGTGGTGCGGTGGTCGAGGGTCGCGGCGGTCATCACGACGCCCCCGAGGTGGAGTCGGTCGAGCCGCCGGAGGAGGAGGTGAGACCGGAGGAGGAGTCCGTCGAGGAGCTGCTCGACGAGGAGTCGTCCGAGGAGGAACTGCTGGAGTTGTCGGACGAGGACGAGGAGTCCGTACTGCTGGACGAGGTGCTCGTGTCGCTGCTGGAACTCGTGGTGCTGCTCGTGTCGCTGTCGGCACTCGTGCTGCTGCTCGTCGACGAGGCCGAGGTGTCGGCGTCCGCCTGCATCGTGCCGATCAGGGCGAACATCCCGGCCGCCGCCGCGAGCGTGATCGCCGCGGCGGTGGCCGCCGTACGCCGGGCTCCTCTGCGGACCAGCGCGGCGGCGCCCCGCTCCGTACCCCTGCCTCTTGTCATGGCCGTACCCCTCCGTAGCCGTAGTGACGCTGTGTCACCCACTACGTTCGGGTACGGCCCTGAGAGAAGTCTGTGAGATCCCTTTAGGTCCCCAGAGACGTACCTGAGGAGTTTCTTTAAGCGCTGAGGCGGGCGATCGCCTCGTCCACCGTCAGCTCCTCTCGCTCGCCGGTGCGGCGGTCCTTGAGCTCCAGGACGCCCTCGGCCGAACGGCGCCCCGCGACCAGGATCTTCGGTACGCCCATGAGCTCGGAGTCGGTGAACTTCACACCCGGGGAGACCCCGGCGCGGTCGTCGACGAGGACCCGCAGGCCGGCATCGCGCAGCTTCTCGGAGACGTAGAGGGCCAGTTCGATCTGGAGGGCCTTGCCTGCGGCGACGACGTGCACGTCGGCCGGGGCGACCTCGGCGGGCCAGCACAGGCCCTTGTCGTCGGCGGACTGCTCGGCGAGGGCGGCGACCGCGCGGGAGACGCCGATGCCGTAGGAGCCCATGGTCACGCGGACCGGCTTGCCGTTCTGGCCGAGGACGTCGAGCTTGAGGGCGTCGGCGTACTTGCGGCCCAGCTGGAAGATGTGGCCGATCTCGATGGCGCGGTCCAGCTTGAGGCCGGTGCCGCACTTCGGGCACGGGTCGCCCTCCTGGACGACCACGACGTCGACGTACTCGTCGACCTCGAAGTCACGGCCCGCGACGACGTTCTTCGCGTGCGTGTGCTCCTTGTTGGCGCCGGTGATCCAGGCGGTGCCGGGGGCCACTCGCGGGTCGGCGATGTACGTCAGCTTCTCGTCCCGGCCCTGCGGGCCGACATAGCCGCGGACGAGGTCGGGGCGGCCGACGAAGTCCTCCGCCGTCACCAGCTCCACGGCGGCGGGCGCGAAGTGCGCCTCGACCTTGCCCATGTCGACCTCGCGGTCACCGGGGACACCGACGGCCACGATCTCGCCGTCGACCTTCACGAGGAGGTTCTTGAGGGTGTCGGAGGCCTCGACGCCGAGGTGGGCCGCGAGGGTCTCGATGGTCGGGGTGTCGGGGGTCGGGATCTCCTCAAGGGCCGCTAGTCCTTCGGCGTCCACCGGCTTGAGTTCGTACGTGATCGCCTCGGTGTTCGCGGCGAAGTCGCAGTTCGGGCAGTCCGCGAAGGTGTCCTCGCCGGCCTCGGCGGGGGCGAGGAACTCCTCCGACTTGGAGCCGCCCATCGCGCCCGCGGTGGCGGCGCAGATGCGGTAGTCGAGGCCGAGGCGCTCGAACACCTTCTGGTAGGCCTGCCGGTGCAGGGCGTAGGACTGGGCGAGACCCTCGTCCTCGGTGTCGAAGGAGTACGAGTCCTTCATCAGGAACTCACGGCCGCGCAGGATGCCGGCGCGGGGGCGGGCCTCGTCGCGGAACTTCGTCTGGATCTGGTAGAGGATGACCGGCAGGTCCTTGTAGGAGGACGCCTGGTCCTTCACCAGCAGGGTGAAGATCTCCTCGTGGGTCGGGCCGAGGAGGTAGTCGCCGCCCTTGCGGTCCTGCAGCCGGAACAGCTCCGGGCCGTACTCGTCCCAACGGCCGGTCGCCTCGTACGGCTCCTTCGGCAGCAGCGCGGGAAGCAGTACCTCCTGGGCGCCGATCGCGTCCATCTCCTCACGGACGACCCGCTCGACGTTGCGCAGCACCTTCATGCCGAGCGGCAGCCAGCTCCAGACGCCGGCGGCGGTACGGCGGACGTATCCCGCCCGGACCAGCAGCTTGTGACTGAGGACCTCGGCGTCCGCCGGGTCATCGCGCAGCGTCTTCGCCATCAACTGGGACATGCGCTGGACCGGTGCGTTCGCCATTGTTCTCGTACTCCTGCCGGGAAAGGGTGCTGGCTGGGGGTGCCTGACACATTCCCGTCGTCCGCCCGAAGGGCGGGCCGCGCGGGGTCCGGTGCGTGCGATCGCAAGGCGCCGGAGCGCCCTCGTGGCGGAGCCACGTGGGCGGTTCGGTAACGCGGCGAGCGTGCGTGCCAGACCCCGCGCGGCAGGCGGGAATGTGTCAGGGGCCCCCTAGGAGGTTAGCCGGGGGCCCTGTGCCGGTGGAAATCCGTCAGCGGCGGCGCAGCGGCAGGGGGGCACCCATCACGGCGTACGGCTTCGGGGCGCTCGGGAAGAGTACCTGACGGGCGAGGTCCTGGTAGCCGAGGGAGTGGTACAGGCCGCGGGCGGGACTGTCGGTGTCGATCGCGGAGAGGATCGAACGGGGTTCGGCGACGCCGTCGGTGATCGTGGTGATCAGGGACCTGCCGATGCCGCGGTTCTGGTGGTGGGGGTGGACGTGGAGCTCGGTGATCACGAAGGAGTCGTCGAGCCAGGCGTCGTTGTGCTGGGCGCGGAGGTAGGGCTCCACGACCGTTGACCACCAGTGGGTGCGGTCGTTGGGCATGCCGTAGACGAATCCGACGAGGTTTCCGTCGACCGTGGCGCCGAGGGCTCTCGCGCCGGGGTAGGTCATGTGGCGGAGGACGATCTGACGGCGGACCGCCACCTCGTCCGCGCCCAGTCCGAACGCGATGGCCTGGACGGCTAGAGCCTCGTCTACGTGGGCCGGCAGGTCTAGGGGGCCGATGACGAGGTCCATGCGGGGAGCGTACAGGGGAGTTCCGGTTGTGTGCCGGGGGCGGGTTCGCCGTCGTTGCCCGTGCCCCTGTGGCCGGGTTCAGAAGAGGACGCTCATGAACGCGCCGACCTCTTGGAAGCCCACCCTTGTGTACGCCCTTCTCGCCGGCGTATTGAAGTCGTTGACGTACAGGCTCACCACCGGGGCCACGTCCGCGAGGGCGTATCGCAGTACCGCCGCCATTCCCGGGGCCGCCACTCCCCTGCCCCGGTATTCGGGGGCCACCCAGACGCCCTGGATCTGGCAGGCGCGGTCCGTCGCGGCGCCGATCTCGGCCTTGAAGACGACCTTGCCGTGTTGGTCGAGGCGGGCGAAGGAGCGGCCGGAGCCGACGAGTTCGGCGACGCGGGCCTGGTACAACAGCCCCCCGTCTCCGGCCAGCGGGGAGACGCCGACCTCTTCCGTGAACATCGCCACGCACGCCGGCATGATCGTCTCCATCTCGTCCTTGCGGATGCGGCGGACGTACGGATCCGGGGTGATGTCGGTGGGCATGTGGTCGGTGACCATGAGGGGTTGGTGGGCGCGGACGTCTCGGGCCGGGCCCCAACTGGGTTCCAGCAGACGCCAGAGCTGGGCGGTGGGTTCGCCGGGGCCGACGATCGAGGAGCAGCGGCGGCCGGCCCGTCGGGCACGGTCGGCGAAGGCGCGGACGGCTCGCGGGGTCGCGCAGATCGGGACCAGGTTGGCGCCGGCGTAGCAGAGGGACGTGAGCATGCCGTCCTCGTACCAGCCCCACATCTCGCCGCCGAGCCGCCACGGGTCGAGGCCGGCGACCTGGACCCGCGACGTCACGAAGGCGTTCGCGACCGGCTCGCGGTCGAGGACGGCGAGCGCGGCGTCCAGGTCGCTCGGTTCGAGGACCCGGGAGGTCGTCTGGGTCAACACGGGCGGGGCCTCACGCTGGGGTCTGCTGATCTCCGCACTGTACCTGCGGAAGCTGAGCCACGCCGCCCCCGTGTTTCGGTGCCGCCTGTCTCCGGGCGCCCGGTGTTTCGGTGGCCCCCTGGGGGCTGCCGCCCCCAGACCCCCGCTTCGGCCCTGAAGGGGCCTCGTCCTCAAACGCCGGACGGGCTGGGATTGCCTGAACCGGCGCTGAGAAGCCAATGCCTCACAGCACCCCAAGCAAATCCAGCCCCGAGAGCCTGCGATTGAGCCCCCGCCACCAAATCCAGCCCCTCCGGCGTTTGAGGAGCGGGGGTCGAAGGGGGCAGCGCCCCCTGGGGATGGGTCGGGTAGGGGCGGCGGGGGCGAGGAAACGCCCCGCGCTCACACCGTCAGCCCGCCACCGACACCGACGGCTCGCCCGACTCCACGCCCGCGTCCTCCATCTGCTCGGCCAGCTTCATGGCCTCCTCGATGAGGGTCTCCACGATCTTGGACTCGGGGACGGTCTTGATGACCTCGCCCTTGACGAAGATCTGGCCCTTGCCGTTGCCGGACGCGACACCGAGGTCGGCCTCGCGGGCCTCACCCGGGCCGTTCACCACACAGCCCATGACGGCGACGCGGAGCGGGACCTCCATACCGGTCAGGCCCGCGGTGACCTCCTCGGCCAGCTTGTAGACGTCGACCTGGGCGCGGCCGCAGGACGGGCAGGAGACGATCTCCAGGCCGCGCTGCCTGAGGTTCAGGGACTCCAGGATCTGGTTGCCGACCTTGACCTCCTCGACCGGCGGGGCCGAGAGGGACACGCGGATCGTGTCGCCGATGCCCTGGGAGAGAAGGGCACCGAAGGCGACGGCAGACTTGATCGTGCCCTGGAAGGCCGGGCCCGCCTCCGTCACACCGAGGTGGAGGGGGTAGTCGCACTGGGCGGCGAGCTGCCGGTACGCCTCGACCATCACGACCGGGTCGTTGTGCTTGACCGAGATCTTGATGTCCCGGAAGTCGTGCTCCTCGAAGAGGGATGCCTCCCACAGCGCGGACTCGGCCAGCGCCTCGGGGGTCGCCTTGCCGTACTTCTGCAGCAGACGCCGGTCCAGGGAACCCGCGTTGACCCCGATCCGGATCGGCGTGCCGTGATCGCGCGCGGCCTTCGCGATCTCCTTGACCTTGTCGTCGAACTGCTTGATGTTGCCGGGATTCACCCGGACCGCAGCACAGCCGGCCTCGATCGCCGCGAACACGTACTTGGGCTGGAAGTGGATGTCCGCGATCACCGGGATCTGCGACTTGCGGGCGATGGTCGCGAGGGCGTCCGCGTCGTCCTGCGTGGGACAGGCCACGCGCACGATCTGGCAGCCGGAGGCCGTGAGCTCGGCGATCTGCTGGAGGGTGGCGCCGATGTCGGACGTACGGGTCGTCGTCATCGACTGGACCGAGACCGGGGCGTCGCCGCCCACCGCGACCGTGCCGACCTGGATCTGCCGGCTCTTCCGGCGCTCGGCGAGCCTGGTCGGAACGGACGGCATGCCGAGAGAAATCGCAGTCATCTGCTGTGCAACCCCAAGTCGTGGATCAAGGTCCCGGTCCCGTCAGCGGCGGGCTCCAGGCTTCGAGATTACGGCACCGGCGCAGGCACGAGCACATCCCCAAGGTCAAACCCACCCAATCGAAGGCGACCCGGCATGGAGCACACCGGGCCGCCTCGAACGCCGTATGGCTAGGAGATTCTGACCGGGTTAACGACGTCCGCGATCAAGACCAAGATCGTGAAGCAGATGAAGATCCCCGCCACGACGTAGGCCACCGGCATCAGCTTCGCCACGTCGAACGGGCCCGGGTCGGGGCGCTTGAGGAGCTTCGCGAGGTTGCGGCGCAGGGACTCCCACAGGGCGCCCGCGATGTGGCCGCCGTCCAGAGGCAGCAGCGGGAGCATGTTGAAGAGGAACAGGGAGAGGTTGAAGCCCGCCACCAGCATCAGGGCCATCGCGAGTTGTTGGGTGGGCGGGATGTCGAGGGTGAAGATCTCGCCGCCGACCCGTGCCGCGCCGACCACGCCCATCGGGGAGTCCGGCTCGCGCGGGGCGTCGCCGAAGGCCGCGTTCCACAGGGCCGGGATCTTGCCGGGGAGGGCGGCCAGGGAGTCGACGGCGTCGCCCACGCGGTCGCCCATCCACACCACGGAGTCGCCGAAGTCCTGCTTCACGATGCCGGTGGCGGCGCTGAAGCCGAGGAAGCCGGCGGTGACGTACTCGCCCTGGACGTACTGGCCGCTGGAGTCCTTCTTGGCGACCTGGTTGGAGGCGATCTTCGCCGTCAGGGTGACGTCCTTGCCATCGCGCTCGACGACGATCGGGACCGTCTTGTCGGGGTTGGCACGGATGAGGTCGGAGAGCTTGTTCCAGTCGTCCGTGCGCACGCCGTTGAACGCGACGATCTTGTCGCCCGCCTTGAGCCCCGCGGCCGCCGCCGGGGAGGCGGGGTCGGAGGCCTTGCAGCTCTCGCGGTTCTCGCTCTGGGCGATCACGCACTTGGAGACCGAGCTGACCGTGTTGGTCTGCTGGGAGATGCCGAAGCCCATCAGGACCGTGAGGAACAGCGCCACCGCGAGGATCAGGTTCGCGAAGGGGCCCGCGAACATCACGATGACGCGTTTCCAGGGTTTACGGGTGTAGAAGAGGCGTTTGTCGTCGCCGGGCTGGAGCTCCTCGAAGGCGGCCGAGCGGGCGTCCTCGATCATGCCGCGCCAGGGGGACGTCGAGCGGGCGCTGATACGGCCGTCGTCGCCGGGCGGGAACATGCCGATCATGCGGATGTAGCCGCCGAAGGGGACGGCCTTGATGCCGTACTCCGTCTCGCCCTTCTTGCGCGAGAAGATCGTCGGTCCGAAGCCGACCATGTACTGCGGCACGCGGATGCCGAAGAGCTTGGCGAAGGACAGATGCCCCAGCTCGTGCCACGCGATCGACACCAGGAGGCCGAAGGCGAAGAGCCCTATGCCGAGGATGAACATCAGGGTCGTCATGCACGGGCCTCCGCCGTCTGTGCCGTCAGTTCCCGGGCCCGGGTCCGCGCCCAGGTCTCCGCTTCGAGGACGTCCGCGACGGTGAGTGAGGTTCCCGTCACGGGGGTGCCGTGCTCGTCCACCACCCGGGTCACGGTCTCCATGATCCCGTTGAACGGCAGCGCGCCGGCCCGGAAGGCCTCGACGCACTCCTCGTTGGCGGCATTGAACACCGCCGGGGCCGTGCCCGCGAGCTCACCCACGTGCCTCGCAAGGTTGACCGAAGGAAACGCGTCGTTGTCGAGCGGGAAGAACTCCCAGGTGGACGCCTTGCTCCAGTCGAACGCGGGCGCCGCGTCGGGGACCCGCTCGGGCCAGCCGAGGCCGATGGCGATCGGCCCGCGCATGTCGGGGGGCGTCGCCTGGGCGATCGTGGATCCGTCCGTGAACTCAACCATCGAGTGGACATACGACTGGGGATGCACGACCACCTCAATGCGGTCGAAGGGAATGTCGTAGAGGAGGTGCGCCTCGATGACCTCAAGGCCCTTGTTGACGAGGGTCGCGGAGTTGATCGTGATCACCGGACCCATGGCCCAGGTGGGGTGGGCGAGGGCGTCCTCGACGGTGACGTCGGCGAGTTCTTCCTTCGTACGACCGCGGAAGGGGCCGCCGGACGCCGTGACGACGAGCTTGCGTACGTCGGCCCTCGTCCCGGAGGCCAGCGACTGGAAGAGGGCCGCGTGCTCGGAGTCGACCGGCATGATCTGTCCGGGCTTGGCGAGCGCCTTGACCAGCGGGCCGCCCACGATGAGCGACTCCTTGTTGGCGAGCGCGAGGGTACGGCCCGCCTCCAGGGCGGCGAGGGTGGGGGCGAGGCCGATGGAGCCGGTGATGCCGTTCAGCACGGTGTGGCAGTCGGAGGCGGCCGCCTGGGTCGCCGCGTCGGGGCCGGCGAGGATCTCGGGGAGCGGTTCCCCCGCGCCGTAGAGACCGCTGAGCGCCTCGCGCAGCTGCGGTACGACGTCCTCGCGGGCGACCGCGACGGTCCGCGCCCCCAGCCGGTGCGCCTGCTCGGCGAGGAGTGCGACCCGGCCGCCGTTGGCGGAGAGCCCGGTCACCCGGAACCGGTCGGGGTTGCGCAGCACGAGATCGATGGCCTGGGTGCCGATGGAGCCCGTGGAGCCGAGGATCACCACGTCCTTGGGGCCGTCGCCCGCGACGGGGTCGTAGACCAGGTGCGGGTCGGCGAGGCCTCGGGGGGCTGGACTGTCGCTCATGGCTCCATTGTGGCCGTAAGGACGGTGTAGGAGGACAGCGCGTCCCCGGTCGGGGACGCGCTGTCCTGAGACCGTCACCGGATCGGCCGGTGGACGTTCTCCCGTTCGCTCGGGCCGGGTGTCGCGTCCGCGATCCAGACGCCCTCGCCGGAGGGGTCGACGATGCCGTCCTCCAGCCAGGTGTAGGTGCCGGTCATGACTCCCTTGACGACCTTGCGGTCCTGGTCGTCGGTGTTGTTCCAGAGGCGTCCGAAGAGTTCCTCGACGCGCAGGCGGGACTGGTGGCAGAAGGTGTCGGCGAGCTGGTAGGCCTCGCGGCCGTGGGGCTCGGTGGTGTACAGGAGTTCGGCGCGGACGCAGGCCGCGCTCATCGCGAAGAGCTCCGCGCCGATGTCGACGATCCGGCCGAGGAAGCCCTGCTTGGACTCCATGCGGCCCTGCCAGCGGGACATGGCGTAGAAGGTGGAGCGGGCCAGCTTGCGGGACGTGCGTTCGACGTAGCGCAGGTGTGCCGAGAGGTCGACCTCGCGCTTGAACTCGGCGTACGAGGAGGGCAGTTGGCCGGGTCCCGCGACCAGTTTCGGGAGCCACTTGGCGTAGAAGACGCCGGCGTTCGCGCCCGCCTTCGCCTTGTCGGACAAGGACTTCTCCGGGTCGATGAGGTCGCCGGCGACGGACAGGTGGGCGTCCACCGCCTCGCGGGCGATCAGCAGGTGCATGATCTCCGTCGAGCCCTCGAAGATGCGGTTGATGCGCAGGTCGCGCAGGACCTGTTCGGCGGGGACGGCCTTCTCGCCGCGGGCCCGCAGCGACTCCGCGGTCTCGAAGCCCCGGCCGCCGCGGATCTGGACCAGTTCGTCGGCGACGAGCCAGCCCATCTCGGAGGCGTAGAGCTTGGCGAGGGCGCCCTCGATGCGGATGTCGTTGCGGTCCTCGTCGGCCATCTGGGAGGACAGGTCGAGTACGGCCTCCAGGGCGAAGGTCGTCGCCGCGATGAAGGAGATCTTGGAGCCGACGGCCTCGTGGTGGGCGATCGGCTTGCCCCACTGTTCGCGGGCCGCCGACCACTCACGGGCGATCTTCAGGCACCACTTTCCGGCGGCCACGCAGGAGGCGGGCAGGGAGAGGCGGCCGGTGTTCAGGGTTGTCAGCGCGATCTTCAGGCCCGCGCCCTCCGGGCCGATGCGGTTCGCCGCCGGGACCCTGACCTGGTGGAAGCGGGTGACGCCGTTCTCGATGCCGCGCAGGCCCATGAAGGCGTTGCGGTTCTCGACCGTGATGCCGGGTGAGTCGGTCTCGACGACGAAGGCGGTGATGCCGCCCTTGTGGCCCTCCGACTTGGGCACGCGGGCCATGACGACGAGGAGGTCGGCGACCACACCGTTGGTGGTCCAGAGCTTCACTCCGTCGAGGACGTAGTCGTCCCCCTCGGGTACGGCCGTGGTGGCGAGGCGGGCCGGGTCGGAGCCGACGTCGGGCTCGGTGAGGAGGAAGGCGCTGATGTCGGTGCGGGCGCACCGGGGCAGGAACTTCTCCTTCTGTTCCTGGGTGCCGAACAGCTTCAACGGCTGGGGGACGCCGATCGACTGATGGGCCGAGAGCAGCACGCCGATCGCGGGGCTCGCGGAGCCCGCCAGGGCCAGCGCCTTGTTGTAGTACACCTGGGTGAGGCCGAGGCCGCCGTACTTGGTGTCGATCTTCATGCCGAAGGCGCCGAGTTCCTTGAGCCCGTTGACGATGTCGTCGGGGATGCGGGCCTCGCGTTCGATGAGCGCCCCGTCGACCTTGGACTCGCAGAAGTCGCGGAGCCCCGCGAGGAACTCCTCGCCGCGCCGGGCGTCCTCGGCCGGGGGCATCGGGTGGGGGTGGATGAGGTCGAGCCGGAAACGCCCGAGGAACAGTTCCTTGGCGAAGCTGGGCTTGCGCCAGTCCTGCTCCCGGGCGGCCTCCGCCACCTCGCGGGCCTCGCGCTCGGTGACGACAGGCTTGGTGGACGGTGCGGACATCAGGCTCACCTCGTCGCGAATGGGGATCTTGGGGCCGATGTATTACTGACCGGTGCTACTCGATCGTATTTACCCGATCCCGGGCGAGGTCACCACCCCGCGCGCGGCCGTTCAGCCGATGTCGACGGAATACGACTTGGTGTCCAGTCGCCCGGTGCCCTTGAAGACCTCGGTGCCGGACTCGATGCCGGAGACGTACTTGTCGTTGCTGAGGAGCTTGCGCCGAACGAGGGCCTGGGTGAAGTCGTCGAGGTTCAGCGAGGCCTTCGTGGTGTTGGTGCGGCGGACGAAGGAGTAGACGTTCCAGCCGATGTCGCCCTGGTAGATGTCCCACATCGCGCCGCCGAGGCTGACGCTGCCGTACAGGCTGCCGAGGGGGCCCGCGCCGCCCTGGCGGTTGAGCCAGATCATGATCTCGTCGGTGGGCTGGTCCTGCCAGTCGGCGGTGTTCTTGGTGTGCAGCCAGAGGTCGTAGGCGACGTTCATGGTGCCGGGGCTGTTCGGCAAGGTGAACTCCCAGCTGGTCCTCACCGGCTTGCGGTCGCCGACGCGGATCGGCAGGCCGGTGGACGACTTGTCGACCTTCCAGCCCCAGTGCCAGCCGAGCACGGTCGATGCGTACGACTTCACGTCGTAGTCCTTGCCGGTGGCGCTGTTGGCGAGGCTGTAGCTCGTGCCCCACGAAATGGTCGAGCCCGACTGGGAGTTGGACCAGACGCACTGGGTGCCGGTGTACTTCCCCTCGTTCCAGAGGTTGTTGTTCACGTAGTACTTGCCGAGCGTGATCGTGTCGAAGGCCGTGCACTTCTTGCTCGACTCGTCCGCCTGGGCGACGGTGATACCGGCGGCGGCCGCGAGGGCGACCGCGGCGGAGACGAGGGTCTTCGCCTTCGTGGACAGGCGGGGGCGGCGGTGCTGCATGGGGGTCCTTCCCGGCGGTTCGTGTGACGTCCCCCAGTGGCCGCCCGCCCGGGAAAGGTTGCCGTCAGGTCGTACGGGGTGGTGCCCGCGGGTTCCGTCCCGGTGTCCTCGGGTGCCGGCTTCCTGTCGGGTGCCCGCCTTCTGGAGGACGACGCCGTCATCGCCCGCCGGGCCGACACCGGGGCACCGCCGTGGAGCCGCGCCCTGACCACCACCGCCACGCAGATCGAGACGGAGGCGGCCGGGCCCGCGACGAACGCCATGCCGTGCCCGGCGGTGACCGTGCGGTTGAGGCAGGTGAGGTCGGCGTCCGCCGTCGCCTTTCCGGCCCGTTTCTCGGCGATGTCAGACCGCTTGAGGTCGCGGTAGACGCGTCCGGCCTCGTGGATCACGGCGACCGTGCGGGCCGGCTCGGCCGGCAGTGCCCGCGCGCTCTGGCCTCGGTTACCGCGCCCTGGCCTCGGTTAGCGCCCCCTGCGCTGGCACGGCTCCGCGAAAGCCCTGTGCTCCGGCACGGCCTCGGCCGAACTCGGCCCCGCCGGACACACGGCGGCGATCCAGGGGACGGCCCGTCGAGGTCGTAGCCGAGCAGCGGTGCCACGGCGGGTCCGCGCACCGCCGACGCCGTCTGCGCCGTCTGCGCCTCGCGCCGGAAGCGCCGCGCCCGTCGACTCGTCCCGTGCCGGTTCGCCCCGCAGTACCTTCACCGCCGCGGGCCGCCCGCGTGCGTCCCGTCCAGGTGTACGGTGCCCATCCCGCCCTCGCCGAACACGGCGACGATCCGGTACGGGCCGATTCACCGGCCGGGTTCCGCCGCCCTCGCTCCATGGCCCCCCGCGGCCGGTCATGGTAGGCAGGTGGCCGCGGCCCGACCACCCCGCCCACCTCGTCTCCACAAGTCTCTGTCGAAGCGCTTCGACAACCTATGGACACCCACCCCCGGTGGAGCTACTGTCGAACCACCCTCACCCGCCCATGTTCGTACTGCGCACTGTCGAAGCGCTTCACAAAGCTTGGAGAGCTGGATGGTCACCCTCGCCGAGGTCGCCCAGCACGCCGGAGTCTCGGCGAGCACGGTGAGCTATGTCCTCAGTGGCAAGCGGTCCATCTCCACGACCACCCGGCAGCGGGTCGAGCAGAGCATCCGCGAACTCGGCTACCACCCGAACGCGGGCGCCCGCGCGCTGGCCAGCAGCAGGTCCAACATCATCGCGCTGATGATCCCGCTCCGCACCGACATGTACGTGCCGGTGATGATGGAGATCGCCATCGCCGTCGCGACCACCGCGCGGACGCACGGGTACGACGTCCTGCTGCTCACCGGCGAGGAGGGTCCCGACGCGGTGCGCCGGGTCACCGGCAGCGGGCTCGCCGACGCGATGATCCTGATGGACGTCCAACTCGACGACGAGCGGCTGCCGTTGCTGCGCGGCACCGACCAGCCGTCCGTACTCATCGGCCTCCCCGCCGACACCTCCGGACTGACCTGCGTCGACCTCGACTTCCGGGCCACCGGCGCCCTGTGCGTCGAGCACCTCGCGAAGCTCGGTCACCGCGACATCGCCGTCATCGGCGAGGCCCCCGCGGTCTACGAACGGCACACCGGTTTCGCCGAGCGCACCCTGGACGGACTCCGGTCCCGCGCCCAGGAGTTGGGCGTACGGCTGCTGCACCGGCCGTGCGACGGCGGGTACGACGCGATGGCCGTGACCCTCGCCCGCATCCTCGACGAGCGGCCGTCCACCACGGGCTTCGTCGTGCAGAACGAGCAGGCCGTCGAGCCGCTGCTCGCGCTGCTGCGCCAGCAGGGCCGGGCCATTCCCGAGGATGTCTCGGTGGTCGCGATCTGCCCCGAACAGGTCGCCGTCCAGGCCTCGGTGCGGCTGACCTCGGTCGCCATCCCCGCCCAGGAGATGGGCCGGCACGCCGTGGAGCGCCTCGCCGCCAAGCTGGAGGGCCGCGGTGAGGACGAAGTCGTCCTGATCGAACCCGAGTTGACGGTCCGGGCCAGCACCGGCCCGGCCGCGTCCTGACCCAGCCTCCTCACCACGACCTCCTGCACAGCCCCCTGCCGGGGCACCCCCTTGTCTGTCCTCCCCTTCAGGAGCACCCTCCGTGACTCAGCCTGCCGACATCCAGCCCAAGGTCAGCCTCGCGCAGTCGTCCCCCACCGTCGGCACCTTCCGCGAGCGGGACGGCGCGCTGGAGTGGAGCGGCCGCCAGGAGACCGTGCGCATCGAGCCCTGGGGCCCGGACGCGGTCCGGGTGCGGGCCCGGCTCGGGGGGCCGATCCTCGAAGGGCTGCCGGGCGCCCTGCTGGACGAGTCTCCGGTCACCGAGAGCACGGTCAAGATCGGTGACGGGGAAGCGCAGTTGACCGTGGGCGCGCTGACCGTCCACGTCGACGCCGAGGGGCAGCTCCGCTTTCTGCGCACCGACGACTCCGCCGAACTCCTCGCCGAGGCCCGCGCCCACTTCTGGTGGCCCGGCTCGCGCCTCTACACCGCCGTCGGCAACGGCCACCACCGCCTGGAGCAGCGCTTCGCCGCCTACGACGACGAGAAGCTGTACGGCCTCGGCCAGCACCAGCACGGCCGCTTCGACCAGAAGGGCCTGGTCCTGGACCTGATCCAGCGCAACGCCGAGGTCTCCATCCCGGTCCTCGCCTCCAGCCGCGGCTACACCCTGCTGTGGAACAACCCGGCGGTCGGCCGCGTGGAGCTCGCCCACAACGGCACGCGCTGGGTGGCCGACTCGGCCCGCCAGATCGACTACTGGATCGCCGCGGGCAGCCCGGCCGACGGCCAGCGCCGCTACAGTGCGGTGACCGGCCGTACGCCGATGCTGCCGGAGTGGGCGGCGGGGTTCTGGCAGTGCAAGCTGCGCTACCGCACCCAGGACGAACTCCTGTCCGTGGCAAGGGAGTACAAGCGCCGGGGACTTCCCATCTCGGCGATCGTCTGCGACTTCTTCCACTGGACGCACCTCGGCGAGTGGAAGTTCGACCCGGCCGAGTGGCCCGACCCGGCGGCGATGGTCCGTGAACTGGACGAAATGGGCATCAAGTTGGTGGTCAGCGTCTGGCCGTCGGTGTCGCCGCTCAGCGAGAACCACCCGGTCATGGAGCAGCGCGGCTACTTCATCGGCACCCAGTACGGCCCGATGGCGCACGCCGACTGGCCGGACAAGGGGGTCGCCTCCACCGTCCAGGTGGCCTTCTACGACGCCACGAACCCGGAGGCCCGGGAGTTCATGTGGTCGCGCGTGAAGGAGAACTACCTGGAGCCGTACGGCATCACGGCCTTCTGGCTGGACGCCTGTGAGCCCGAGCTCAAGCCCGGTTTCCAGGAGAACCTGCGGTACTGGACGGGTCCCGGCCTTGAGGTCGGCAACAGTTATCCGGCCGAGAACTCCCGCACCTTCCACGAGGGCCTGACGGCCGCCGGTGAGGAGGTCATCACCCTCAACCGCTCGGCCTGGGCGGGCAGTCAGCGTTACGGCGCCGCCCTGTGGTCCGGCGACATCGGCACCGACTTCACGACCCTGCGCCATCAGATCGCGGCCGGTCTCAACACCGCGATGTCCGGCATCCCCTGGTGGAACACCGACATCGGCGGCTTCCACGGCGGGGATCCGGACGACCCGGCGTACCGCGAGGTCATGGTCCGCTGGTTCCAGTTCGGTGCGCTGTCGCCCTTGATGCGGTTGCACGGCTTCCGCGACCCCGGTATGCCGCTGGGGCCGGACATGACGGGCGGCCCGAACGAGGTGTGGTCGTACGGGGAGGAGGCCGGCGCGATCCTGGAGAAGTTCCTGCGGTTGCGGGAGCGGTTGAGGCCGTATGTCCTTCAGGTCATGCGGGAGGCGCATGAGGAGGGGCTGACTCCGATGCGTCCGCTGTTCCTGGAGTTTCCGGAGGACCAGGCGGCGTGGGGGGTCGACGACGCGTATCTCTTCGGGGCGGATCTGCTGGTGGCGCCGGTGCTCACGGCTGGCGCGACCGCCCGGACCACGTATCTTCCGGCAGGCGCGGCCTGGACCGACGCGTGGACCGGAGAGACGTACGAGGGTGGGACGACGGTGACCGTGGATGCGCCGTTGGACCGGATTCCCTTGTTCCTGCGGGATGGGGCGCGGTTGCCGATTCAGGATGTGCCGCGGTAGGTCGTGAGTCGGCTGCGGGTTCGTCGTGGCTTGTCGCGCAGTTCCCCGCGCCCCTGAAAACCGTGCTGTTTGGTACCTCCAGGCGGACAGGTACGCCACCGGGTACAGGCCCGTGGGCTTGGGTGCCGCCGCCGCGCTGCCCGGCACGGCGAGCAACGCGGCGGCGGCGATCAGGGTGACACTGAGGGGGGCGGAGTTGCGCAGAAGTCCGATGAAACCCCGCCCCGCCGGGTCAACTGCTGCTGACGGTCAGGTTGTTGGCCGCGAAGTCCAGTCCGCCGGACGAGCTGGTGATCTCGAAGCCGAACTGCACGTCGCCGATGGTCTCGTTGCCGAACCAGCCCTTGGTGTCCTTGATCCACTTCAGGATCGGCAGGATGTTGACGGTGCCGGAGCTGGAGTTGGAGGTGCGGACGAAGGAGAAGACCTCGTTGGCCCCGTTGTTGCCCTTGTAGACGGTCCAGGTGTGGCCGCCGAGCGTGAGGTTGCCCTGTGAGGTGCCGAGCGGGCCGACGGCTCCGGTCTTGTTGACCCAGAGCATGATCTCGTAGTCGTAGTCGGTGTCCCAGATGTCGTACGACGTGTTGTACGCGCCGGACGACGGCACCGTGACGTTGTAGCTGCTGGAGAGCGAACCGAGCGAGGTGATCGACTTGTTGATCACCTTCTTGGAGTTGGGGTAGGACTTGATGCCGCCGGTGTTGGGGTGGTTGGCGTTGACGCCCCAGTTGGTGCCGGAGTTGGCCCAGATGCACTGGGCGCCGGCGCCGGAGCCCCAGATGTTGTTGTAGAGGGTGTAGCCGTTGAGGGTCGTGTTGCCCCACTGGTCGCAGGAGCTCCAGACGGCGGCCGAGGCGGGGGCGGAGGCGAGTCCGACGGTGGCGCCGATGGCCATCGCCGGTGCCAGCACGGCCATGGTGATCTTGCGCAGAGTGCTCTTTGCCATGGTGTCCCTTTCCATGGGTGGGGGGAAATGCGGGGGTTACCACGCCTCCAGACGGAGGACGTGGTCTTCTCCTGCGACGAGGTCGAGCGGTTCGGCGCCGGAGGAAGTCCTCAGTTCGACGCGGTGGGTCCGGGTGGGGCGGATCACCGCGATCACTTCGGTGGGGTTCCAGACGAGGTCAAGCTCCGCCCCGAACCGGGTGCGGATGCCTCGTAGTTCGCCCTGGGGGCAGGTGGCGGGCACCGCCGGCAGCAGCACCAGCCGGTCCGGCGTCGAATGCACGAGCATCTCGACGAGCACGGCGGGCAGGGTGTGGGCGGCGTCCGCGTTGTAGACGTCCCGGTTCGGGTAGTGCGCGCTCATCAGCGAGTCGTGGAAGAAGTCGCCTTCGAGCACCTGGCCGAGGGCGTGCGCGACCCGCTCGCCGTCGCGCAGACGGGCGGCGACGAGGGCGTGGTGCAGATGGCCGTGGGCCGAGTCGTTCTCGGAGCCCCGGAGTTCGAGGGCTCGGTGGGCCGCCTTGGCGAGGTCGGGGGTGTCGTAGGGAGTGATCTCGTCGAGCGGCCACACGCCGTAGAGATGGCTGAGGTGGCGGTGGTCGTAGGTGTCGTCGAGGCCGGGCCAGGCCCACTCGGCGAGGGCGCCGTCGGCGTTGGTCCGGTGGGAAGGGAGGCGGTCGGCGAGAGCGCGCCAGACCTCCGCCCTCTCCGGGTGGTACGCGGCGGCCGTGAGCAGGGCGTGGCGGGCGGCCGAGAGGTCCATGGCCGCGTTGATCGCGCCCCAACTGGCGTTCGCGGGGCGGTTCTCGGGCGAGTAGGAGGGGACGACGACGAGCTGGCCGTCGGCGTCCGTGCGGGTGAGGAAGTCCTCGTAGAACAGGGCGACTTCGGCGAGGGCGCGCGCGGTGCGCGGGTCCTGTTCGCCGCGGGTCTCGTCGTGGTCGACGAGGGGCTTGAGCAGCCAGTCGGCACCGGCCGTCCACAGGTGCAGCGGGTACTCGCGGCTGAAGTGGTACGTCAGCCCGGACTCGCCGTCGGAGTGCGGCGGGGCCACGACTCCCCGGGCACCGAAGATCTCGCGGGCGTTGTCCTGCCAGTCCGGTATCTGACGCTGAATCAGGGAAGCCAGGGCTTCGGTGACTTCGGGGAGCGCCGCGCAAGCTGCCGACGCGGTCTGGAGGTTGACGTTGGCGTCGTTGGTGAAGGCTCCCGCCCATGCCGTGTCCCAGTCGCCGGTCCACAGGCCGGTGAGGCGGGGCGGGCAGAGGCCGCTGGAGGAGAGCAGGTGGTAGCGGCCGGCGGCGAAGAGGCGTTCCAGGAGTGCGGGGCTGTCGGGGCACCGGAGCAACTCCGACCCCGGCAGAGCACGTTCGGCGGGGTCGGCGCCGAGGTCGAGGGTCACGCGCCGGTAGGCGGCGCGGTGCGACTCGGTGTGACGGGCGAGGAGGTGGGCGTACGGGTCGCCGTGGCCCTCCGGCAGCAGCTCGCCCAGGGCGCGGGCCTCGGCGAGCGCGTCGGGCTCGTCGGTGTGCCGTAGCACCCGGGTCAGGAGCAGGACGGAGTCCGCGCCGGTGATGCGGAGGCCGGGCGGCGTGAGGGTCGTACGGCCGCCCGTGACCGCGACGAGTGTGACGCCGGTGTAGGCGCGGTCGCTGCCGGGGTAACGGGCGCGCAGGGTGAGCAGGGCGCCCTCGGGGGTGAGGACGGCGCCGTGGCCGACGGCGAGGTCGTGAGGGGCGTTCGGGAGCCGGTGGTCGAGGGCGATCTCCAGGTCCGGGGTGGTGACCTGGATGACGATGACGTCGTCGGCGCGGGAGACGAAGACACGGCTCAGGTCACCGTCGTACTCGGTCTGCGCGACGCCGGTGGTGAAGTCGACGGAACGGCGGTGGTCGGCGTTCTCGACCTGGGTGGGCCGTCGCAGCCGTATCGCGAAGGCCGGGTGGAAGGGCTGCACCCACTGGAGCTCGCGCCGGTCGGTGAAGCCCTCGGCAGCGTGCAGGTCTCCGGCGAGCAACCGGTCCTGGAGCGCGGGGAGTTCGGCGGCGAGCCGGGGCGGGCGGGCGTGTTCGGCACCGTTGGGGCGGACCAGGGTGTGGTGGGTGACGACGACCCGCTCGTCGTTCGGAGCGCCGAACAGAAGAGCGCCGTGACGGCCGTTGCCGCTCAGGAAGCCGTCCTCCCAACGGGCGGCCGGAGCGGGTTCCCAGGTTCCGTGGACGGGGCCGTCGCTCATGGTTTGAGTACCGCCACTCCGTAGCGGTCCAGGGTCACCTGGTCCGTGCGGGGCTCCCCCGTCAGCAGGTCCTCGTGGGTGCCGGGCACGTCGACCGTCACCGACTCGCGCCCGTGGTTCAGCAGGAAGAGCAGCTCGCCGCGGCGGACCGCCTCGACGCGGTCGGGCAGTCCGTCGAGGACGGGGTGCGCGCCCGCGTCGTAGGCGATACGGCTGAGGAGCTCGCGCAGGGCGCCCGGCTCGGGGAGCGTCGAGAGGTACCAGGCGCGCCCCTTGCGGAGCACGGCCGGCAGCCCGTCGAGCTCACCGCCCTCGTAGGCGGCCTCTGTTGTGGCCTCCTCGGCCTTGTCGATCTCCTCCGACCACAGCGTGCCCCGGAACCCGTCGCACTCGGCGTGCTCGCCCGCGTCGAGCGGCCACCACTCGTGCAGGGTGCGGATGCCGAACAGTTCACGCAGCCGGGCGTCCATGCCGCCGGGGCGCACCCGGTCGTCCTCGTCGGCGATGCCGGTGAGGAAGCCGGAGACGAGGGTGCCGCCCTGGCGGACGTAGGCGAGGAGGTTGTCGATCGCCGTGTCGGTGAGGGCGTACAGCTGGGGTACGACGACCACCTTGTAGGCGGTGAGGTCGTGATCGGGGTGGGCGAAGTCGGTGGTGAGGTGGGCCTCCCAGAGGGCGCGGTGCCAGGACTTCAGGACGTCCGGGTAGTCGACCTCGCTGGACAGGCGGCCGTCCTGGGTGCCGGCCCACCAGGAGTGCCAGTCGTGCAGGATCGCGATGGTGTTGGCGGTGTGACTGTCCGTCACCTCGCCGGAGATCCGCGCCAGTTCGGCGCCGAGCTGCTTGACCTCCTGGTAGGTGCGGCCCTCCTCCCCCGCGTGACTGACCATCCCGGAGTGGAACTTCTCCGCGCCCTGCCGGGACTGGCGCCACTGGAAGTAGCAGACGGCGTCGGCGCCGCGGGCGACGGCCTGAAGGGACCAGAGGCGGTTCAGGCCACGGGGTTTGGGGTGGTTCACGCCCCGCCAGTTGACCGGTCCGGCGGCCTGCTCCATGAGCATCCAGGGCCCGCGGGCCTGCGAACGGGTCATGTCCTGTACGAGGGCGCCCTGTTGGGCCCCCAGGGGATCACGGGGGTCGGGATAGAGGTCGACGGAGACGACGTCCTCCTCCTCGGCCCACCGCCACGCGTCCTGACCGACCCACAGCGGCATGAAGTTGCTGGTCACCGGGATGTTCGGGGTGGCCTGCCGGACGATGTCCCGCTCGGCGAGGTAGCACTCCAGGAGCATGTCGGAGGTGAAGCGCCGGAAGTCCAGCACCTGGGTGGGATTCTTCATGTAGTGGGCGTGGCGGGGGGTGTGGATCTCGGCCCAGTCGCCGTAGCCCTGGCTCCAGAAGGCGGTGCCCCAGGCGGTGTTGAGGGCGTCGAGGGAGCCGTATCTCCGTTGGAGCCAGCCTCTGAACCGGGCGGCGGCCTCGTCGCTCCAGTCGAAGGTGCAGTACTCGTTGTTGATGTGCCACATCGTGAGGGCCGGGTGGCCGCCGTAGCGGGCGGCGAGGTCCTCGGTGATGGCGGCGGCACAGCGGCGGTAGGTGGCGCTGGAGTGCGAGAAGTGCTGGCGCCCGCCCCAGTACTCGGTGCGGCCGTCCTGGTCGACGGGGAGCGTGTCGGGGTGGAGGTGGCCCATCCACGGCGGGGGCGAGGAGGTCGGGGTGGCGAGGACGACCCCGATGCCGTTCTCGTGCATCAGGTCCATCAGCTGGTCCAGCCACCCGAAGTCCCGCTCTCCGGGCCGGGGTTCGAGCTTCGCCCAGGAGAAGACGCCGAGGGTGACGGAGTTGACACCGGCGGCCTTCATCAGCCGGACGTCCTCGTGCCAGGTCTCCTCGGGCCACTGCTCGGGGTTGTAGTCGCCGCCGTAGAGGATGCGGCCGCGGGTGGCGTCCTGGAGTCCCGGTGTCACGCCGGCTCCCCGTACTGGATGCCCCGGCCGTTGGTGGCGATGTAGACCCGGCCGTACAGCCGCGGGTCGGCCGCGATCGTGGCGCCGATCCAGCCCCACTGGTGCTGGTCGTCGTTGACGCGCACCCAGGTCTTCGCGCCGTCGTCGGAGCGGTACACGGCGGTGATCGTCTCCGTGGAGCCGACCTGGTAGACCGCCGGGTAGTCGGCGCCGTCGGCGGCCTTGCCGAAGGCGAGGGTGTACGAGGCCCAGCAGCTGGTGAGCTTGGTGAAGGTCGCGCCCCCGTCGGTGGACCGGTAGAGGCCGTTCCACTTGGTGCTCAGCCACAGGTCGCCGGAGCGCCCCGGGGCCGCGGCCAGCTGGAACTGGCTGTCACCGGAAGGCAGTCCGCCCGCACGCCCGGTGAAGGTGAGACCGCTGTCCGTGCTGGCGAACAGGGTTCCGGTGTCGGTGTCGTAGGCGTAGAAGCGCGTCGGGTCGGCCGGGTCGGCGATCGGGGTGGCGCCCTTGGGGAAGGTGGCGACCTCGGACCAAGTGGCCCCGTTGTCGGTGGAGCGTTGCGCGGGGTACTTGGTGCCGTCCCAGTGCACGAAGGTCCACAGCAGCACGCTGCCGTCGCTGTTGGTGGCGATCGGCCCCGGCGCGTCCTTGGCGAGGGCGGGCTGGGCCGCGAAGGGCGCCCAGGACCTGCCGCCGTCGTTCGAGAAGGCGCCGTTGCCGTGGTCGCCGAAGCCCGTGCGGACGACGTACGAGGGCTTGGCCGCGGCCTGGGCGAGCCCCGTCGCGGACCCGAACACGGGGTTGTCCGCCATGCCCCGCGACGGCGACGCCGTGAGCCGCTCGTGGTACATCACCCCGATGTCCCCGAGGCCGCTGAGCAGGTGCGCCTCCCCGGCCGGGGGCGAGATCAGCTGACGTACGGAGGTCTCTTCCAAGCCGCGGATCTGTGGGGCCCAGTGCTTGAGGTCGCGGGTGCCGTAGAGGGTGGCGCCGGTGCCGTAGACGATGTGCTTCGAGTCGTACGGGTCGACGGCGAGGGCCTGGATCCACCAGCCGAACTTGGGCTCGTCGGCGCCGAAGGTGAGGAACGGGGTCTCGGACACGTCGAGGACCGCGGACTCCTTCAGAGAGGTCCAGGTGCGGCCGGCGTTCGTGGTCCGGTACAGGGTGTCGCCGGCCGTCCACCGGTTGTTGGTGGAAACGACGACGGTGCCGGGGCGGCGGGCGTCGACGGAGACTCCGCCGTACCCGAAGGTGTCACTGCCACCGGGCGGGACGGGGGTGACGTCGGTCCACTTGCCGCTCACCGTGGCCAGCTTGTGCACACTGCCGTCGGACTGCCCGTTGGGCCCGGGTGCGTTGGCGTAGGTGACGTACAGCTCATGGGTGTGGCAGTCGTACGCGGCCCGGATCGGCACCTTGGCGTTCGTGCCGGAGGGCTGCGAGGGGACGGCTTCCCAGGTGGTGCCGTCGGCGGTTCTGTAGAGGTTCGGGGTGCTGCCGTCGGAGTCACCCCAGCCGACGTAGAGGACCCGCCCGGCGGCGACGAGAAGGGTGACGCCCTGACCGCTGCCGCTCGGGGCCCCCGGGAAGCCGCTCGCGACGGCCCAGGTGGCGCCCCGGTCGGTGGACTTGAGCAGCCCGTCGTGTCTGGTCCCCAGCCACAGCGTGTCACTGTCCCGGGGATCGACGAGCAGCCGCTCCCCGGCCCCCCGCCCGTCCTCGTTCCCCCCGAGCTTCACGGACAGATCGGCACGGGCCCAGGTCGCCCCCCGGTCCTCGGACCGCAGCACGGCCCCGTTGCCGGCCCAGGACTGCGCATAGGTACCGAGTGCGAGGTAGAGCCGGTCGGGATGGGCGGGGTCGACGGCCATGGCCTCGACACCCAGCAGGTTCCAGTCGTCCCACCCGAGATCGTCGTTGAGCGGAATCCAGCGCGCGCCCCGGTCGTCCCACCGGTAGGCCCCGCCGATGTCGGTGCGGGCGTAGGCGAGCCCGCGCACGGAGGGATGGAAGAGCACACCGGTGACGAACCCGGTACCGCCGATGACGACGTTGCGCCAGCGGTAGGAGGGCGTGGCGGAGTCGGCGGCCGCGGCGACCCCCGGGAAGGACGGAAGAGCGGTGATCGCGGCGGCGGCAGCGGTCCCGGCAAGAACAGCACGTCGACTAAGCCCGAACGCAAGCATGACAAACCTCGCTCTGAACTAAGGGAAAGTGAACCCACTCAGGGGCGCGGGAACTGCGCGACCAGCCACACGGCAGCCGCAGACAACAAACGACCGTCAGCCCTTGACCGCGCCCGTCAACATGCCCTTCTTGAAATGCCGCTGCACGAACGGAGAAGCCACCGCAACAGGAATCAACGCCAGCACCATCACGGCCATCTGCAACCCCAGCGACGACAACTGCCCCGTACGAACCGCCTGCTGCAACCCCGTAGGCGCTTCCGTGTTCTTCTGCACCAGCTGAATCAGCACGTTCTGCAACGGCATCATCGACTGATCGCTGAGATAGATCGACGCGTTGAACCAGGCACTCCAGTACCCGACCGCGTAGAACAGGGAGATCACGGCCAGCACGGCCCGGGACAACGGCATGATGATGGTCAGCAGAATCCGCATGTCCCCGGCGCCGTCGATCCGTGCGGACTCGGTGAGTTCGGGCGAGATCCCCATGAAGAAGGCCCGCAGCACAAGGATGTTGAAGACACTCACCGCACTCGGCAGGATCAGCGACAGATACGTGTCCGTCAGACCCAGCGACTGCACCAGCAGATAGGTGGGAATCAGCCCGGCCCCGAAGAACATCGTCGCCATCATGGTCATGAGGAAGAACCGATGGCCCAGACTCCCCGGCCGCGACAGCCCGTACGCCGCCAGCACCGACACCGCCATCGAGAACAGCGTGCCGACGAGGGTGACCCCGACCGACACCATGATGGCCCGGCTGACCTGCCCCCCGCTGAGGAGTTCCTTGTAGTTGACGAAGGTGATGCCCTGGGGGATCACGACGAGCCCGCCGACCCGGTCGATCACCGGCTTCGGGGAGAGGCTGGTGACGATGACGATCCACAGCGGACCGAGCACGCCCAGGCTGCACAGGAGAAGGAGACCGCCCTTGGCGGTGAGTCCGGCCTTGTTGGGCTCCTCCTCCCAAACGGGCCGGGCGGGGGCCTTGAGACTGCGGATGAGCTGCGTGTTGAGGCTCACTTCTGGTACACCCCCTGCTCGCCGAGCAGGTGCGCGAACTTGTTCGCACCCAGGACGAGACACACTCCGATGGCTCCCTTGACGAGGCCGACCGCGGCCGCGTAGCTGAAGTCGCCGTTCTGGATACCCATGTTCCACACATAGGTGTCGAGGACCTCGCTGGCCCCGGCCCCGACCGCGTACCGCTGGAGCAGGAACTGCTCGAAGCCGACGCTGAGCGCGTCACCGACCCTGAGGACCAGCAGCAGCGCGATCACCGGGCGCAGCGCGGGCAGCGTGACGTGCCACATACGGCGCCAGCGCCCGGCGCCGTCCATGGCGGCGGCCTCGTACAGATCGGTGCTGACGGCTGCCAGTGCGGCGAGGAAGACGATGATCCCCCAGCCGGCGTCCTTCCAGACGGCCTGCGCGGTGACCAGGTACTTGAACAGGCCCGCGTTGGTCATCAGGTCGAAGCCGCTCCAGCCGTGGTCCTCCAGGGTCTGGGCGATGATGCCCGCGCCGCCGAAGATCTGCTGGAACACGGTGACGACGAGGACCCACGAGAAGAAGTGCGGCAGATACATGATCGCCTGCGCCACGGCCCGGACCCGGGGCCGGACCACGCTGTTGATGAGCAGCGCGAGGGCGATGGGGATCGGGAAGAACAGCACCAGTTGCAGCACGAACAGCACGATGGTGTTCTTCGCGGCGCTCCAGAACAGCGGGTCGTCGATCATCCGCGAGAACTGCTCGACGCCGACCCAGGGGCTGTGGAAGATCGCGGTGACGCCGTTGCTGGAGACGTACGGGTCGTACTCCTGGAAGGCGACGACGTTGCCGAGCAGCGGGACGTAGTTGAAGAGCAGGAGCAGGACCGTGACCGGCAGCGTCATCAGGATGAGCGTGCGGTCGCGGCGCAGCCGGATCTTGAAGGGCACCTTGCCCGCCCTCCCCGCCTTGCCTTGCCTGCGCGGCGCCCTCTCCTTCGCCGAGGCGGCCACCGCGGCGGCGACCGCGGCCGTCGGTTCCTCGACGGCCGCGGGAGGACGAGTCCCGTCGGGCCTGCTCCCGGCCGTGAGAGACATCAGTTGCCGCTGCCGTTCTTGTCGATGAGCTCCTTGTACCAGTCGCGCAGCTTGTCGCCGCCGGAGGACTTCCAGGTGGAGATGGCGGCCTGTACGTCCGAGAGCTTGCGGTTGCCGCGCACGTAGTCGATCTCCAACTGCTCGAACTGGCTGGAGAGGTTGGCGTAGCGGGTCGGCTCGACGATGTTCATGCCGAAGGTGGACGTCTTCTTCATGAAGGCGCCCATCCGCTGCTGCCACTCGACCTGCTTGCGGGCGATGTCGGGGAAGTCGGGGTGGGCGTAGTAGGCGGCCGGCGCGGCCAGCATCACCCAGGCGTTGATGACCTCGGAGTTGCCGAGGTCGTTCTTGACCGGGACGCCGTCCTTGACCGTGTAGTGGGTGCCCTCGACGCCGTAGTCGACGAGCATCCGCTCCTTGGTGCCGTAGGGCGCGGCCGCGAAGTCGGCGGCGGCCAGGGCGTTCTCGATCGTGGTCTTGGAGGCGCCCTTGCGGATCATCGACCAGATGCCAGCGGGCTGGGCCGCCCACAGCGTCGGGTCGCCGCCGTCGGCGCCGAAGATGTCCATGCCCTCGATCACGAAGTCCGGGTTGGACGCGGCCTGTTCGGCGGTCTTGCCGTACCAGGTGGACATGTCGTTGTTGAAGGCCAGGATCTGCCCGGCGGTGAACCGCTGGCCCTGGTCGCCCGTGCGCGCCTTGTCATCAGGGTGGACCACACCCGCGTCGAACAGCTTGCGGGTCCACTCCAGGGCTTCGAGATACTCGGGCTGCTCGACCCGGTACGTCAGCTTGCCGTCGTCCCCGATGTTCCAGCCGACCGTCCCGGAGCCGCGGACACCGAAGATGCTCCACGCGGTCCAGTTCATGTCACCGCAGGCCCACACCTTGGCCTTGGCGCTGGTGGCCTCCTTCGCCCAACTGAGGAACTCGTCGGGCGACTTGGGTACGGACCAGCCCTTCTTTTCGAAGATGTCCTTGCGGTAGTAGGGAACGATGAAGGACGCGGTGGCGGCCGGCATCGGGATCCCGCGCAGCGCACCGCCGAAGATGCCCATCCGCCAGGCGTCGGACGGGATCGCGGCCAGGTTCGGGTACTTCTTGACCTTGTCGCCCGCGAGGTAGGGGCCGAGGTCCATGAACTTCGCGGTGACGGCGTTCGCGATCTTGCCGACCAGTTCCCAGCCCGGCACGACCACCATGTCGGGTATGGAGCTGGAGGCGAGGACCGCGCCGAGCTTCTCGCCGTAGGTGTTGCCGTCCTGGTTCTGCCAGGTGATCTTGGTGCCCGCGGCGGCGTCGAGGGCCGTGTAGTAGGCGCAGCCGGCCTTCGGCGGGGAGCCCCAGAAGGGGGACATGATCTTGAAGGAGGCGCCGGTGCCGAGCTTCTTCGGGACCGAGGTCTCCAGGGCCGCGAGGTCGACCTTGCCGGTGTAGCCGGAGGCCGAGCCGTTCTTCGACGGAAGGTCCGGATTCGCGACCGTGCTGGCGGCGAACGTCGGGAGCAGCTTGTCCGCGGCCTTGCCCGACGTGGTTCCCTCGCGCGATTCGCTGTCCGAACCGCCGCAGGCGGCAAGCAGCGGCATCCCGCCCGCCACGGCGGCGGTGGCGACCGCTGTCGAGGCGAGGAAACTTCTCCGGCTCGGCCCGGAGGAGGCGGAAGCGGCGTTCGGCGTCATTGCGTCAACCCTTCATGGCGCACCAGGACACCCGGCGGTGGAGCCGTCGGCTGCGGTGTCTTGAGTGGAACTGGCTGAGCTGAAGCGATACTTCGACCGTTGTGACGGAATCCGTAGTCGAAGCGCTTCGATGTTGCTGTGAGGTTAAGTGAACACCCAGGGGTGCACAAGGGTCGTTCCCAAGATTCCTCGGAGGTGAGGGAGGTGACCTTTTCTTATGCACCGCTTGAAGTGACGGTGTTGATCTCTTGACACCCACCCCGGTGTCGAATGAGCATCGAAGCGCTTCGAAAGCATCGAACCGATCCATCACAAGGGGATCCCCACGTGACCGCATACCCGCCGCACACACCGCCGTTTCGCGATCCGCACCTGCCGTTCGCGAAGCGCATCGACGATCTGCTGTCGCGGCTGACCCTCGACGAGAAGATCGGCTTCCTGCACCAGTTCGCCCCGGCCGTCGAACGGCTCGGCATCGCGGAGTTCCGGACCGGCCAGGAGGCGCTGCACGGCGTCGCATGGATGGGCCCGGCGACGGTCTTCCCGCAGGCGGTGGGCCTGGGCGCGACCTGGAACACCGAGCTCGTACGGCGGGTCGGCGAGGCGGTGTCCAAGGAGGTCCGGGCGATGCGCGCCCACGACGACCGCGTCGGCCTCAACGTCTGGGCACCGACGGTCAATCTGCTCCGGCACCCGCTGTGGGGCCGTAACGAGGAGGGCTACTCGGAGGACCCCAAGCTCACCTCCGCCATCGCCACCGCCTACACCCACGGACTGCGCGGCGACCACCCGACGTACTGGCGTACTGCCCCCGTCCTCAAGCACTGGCTCGCCCACAACAACGAGACGGACCGGGCCACCGCGTCGAGCTCGGTGCGCCCGCGGGTGCTGCACGAGTACGACCTGCGGGCCTTCCGCGAGACGGTCGAGGCGGGCGCGGTGGCGGGGGTGATGCCGGCGTACAACCTGGTCAACGGCCGCCCGAACCATGTCTCGCCGTATTTGCGCGAGCACCTGCGTGCCTGGACCGAGGAGGAGCTGCTGGTCTGCTCGGACGCGGGCGCGCCCTCCAACCTGGTCGATCACGAGCACTACTTCGACACTCACGAGGAGGCGACCGCCGCGTCCCTCCGGGCCGGTGTCGACAGCTTCACCGACCACGGCACGGACAGCTCGCAGATGGTCGGGCGGATCCAGAGGGCCTGTGAACAGGGCCTGCTGACCGAGGCCGACATCGACACATCGGTCCGCCGACAGCTCTCGGTCCGGTTCCGGCTCGGCGAGTTCGACCCGCACCACGATCCGCACACGGGCGCCAAGGACTTCGACACCCCGGCGCACCGCGCGCTGGCCCAGGAGGCCGCCGAGCAGGCGATCGTGCTGCTCGGGAACGACGGCGTACTCCCGCTCGCCCCCGACACCCGGATCGCCGTGGTCGGTCTGCTCGCCGACGAGTGCAAGCTCGACTGGTACAGCGGCACGCTCCTGCACCGCTCCACCCCGCTGGAGGGCCTGTACGAGCGGTTCGGCGCCGAACGCGTGGAGTTCGCCGAGGGTGTGGACCGGGTGCGTCTGAAGACCTCTACGGGGACGTTTCTGCACGTCCCGGACTCCGAGGGCAGCGAGGACGAGGTGCGCGGCGCCGACGGCGCCCTGGACCCGGCGCTGCTCGCGGGCCGCACGGACCTGCCCCCGCTGACGACCGACGCGACCGGCACCGAGTTCGCACTGATCGACTGGGACGAGGGCGTCCTGACGCTCCGCGCGCCGGACGGCCGCTATCTCTCGGTCGCGGAGGACGGCTATCTGCGCGCCTCGGCCGACCAGCCCGGAGGCTGGGTCGTCCAGGAGACCTTCCGCCTGGAACCGCACGGCAGCGGTCACCTCCTCAGGCACCTCGGCACGGGCCGCCACGTCACTGTCGCCGCGGACGGAGTGAAGGTTGCCGACGAGAATCCGGAAACCTTTGAGCCGATCATCCTCGAACGCGGCGAGGACGCAGTGACCCGCGTCACGTCCGAGGCCGACGTCGTCCTGGTGGTCGCGGGCAACGACCCGCACATCAACGGCCGCGAGACCGAGGACCGCGCCTCCCTGCGGCTCCCCGCCCACCAGGAGCGACTGCTGCGGGCGGCGCGCGCCGCGAACCCGCGCACCGTGCTGGCCCTGGTCTCGGCCTACCCGTACGCGGTCGACACCTCGGGCCTCGCCGCCGCACTCTGGACGGCCCACGGCGGCCAGGCGGCCGGCACCGCCCTGGCCCGCGTCCTGGCCGGCGACGTCTCCCCCGCGGGCCGCCTCCCGCAGACCTGGTACGAGAACGACGCCGACCTGCCCGGCCTCCTCGACTACGACGTCATCGGCAGCCGCCAGACGTACCTGTACTTCGAGGGCACACCCCTCTTCCCGTTCGGGCACGGGCTGTCGTACACGTCCTTCTCGTACGGCGATCTCGGCGTGCGGATCGACGACGGGGCGGCGCACGTCTCGTTCACGATCACGAACACCGGCGACGTCACCGCCGACGAGGTCGCCCAGCTCTACACCCGCGCGGTCGACCCTGCACTCCCCCGCCCGCGCCGCGAACTGGTGGCCCACCGGCGCGTGACACTCGCCCCGGGCGCCCAGGAGGAACTGTCCTTCGAAGTCCCGTTGCGCGCCTTCGAGTTCTGGGACGTGACACAGGGCCGATGGCGCCTGGAACCCGGCCCGTACGACCTCCTGGCCGGCGCCTCCAGCGAGGACATCCGGCTGCGTACGACCGTACTGCTCGACGGCGAGCCCGCCGCACCGCGTCCCGTGCTCCAACGGGGCCTGGACGGCGCGGACTTCGACGAGCAGAACGGGGTCGAGATCGTCGACCGGACGAGGACGGCGGGCGACGCGGTGACGGCGGCCGAGGGCCGCACCGGCCAACTCGTGTACCGGGACTGCGACTTCGGCGACGGCGTGACGGAGGTGACGGCCCTGGTCTCCGGCGAGGGAGCGGTCGAGCTGTCGCTGGACGGGGGCGCGGTGCTCGCCGTACTGGAGGTGGCGGAGTCCGACTCCGGACCGTACGACTACACCACCCTGGGCGCCGGCATCGTCGCCGAGGGCATGCACGACGTGCACCTCAGGCTGCGCGGCCCGCTGCGGCTCGCGCATGTCGGCTTCTCCGGTTGAGGGGCTGAAGCAGCCGACACAGAAGAAGGGGTCCGGCACCGGAAGGCATCGGTGCCGGACCCCTTCGGGAACCGTACATGGAAATGGTTCCCATTAGCTAGAGTGCGAGTCCCGTCAGCACCAGCACCCGCTCGTACGTGTAGTCGTCCATCGCGAACTTCACGCCCTCGCGGCCCACACCGGACTGCTTGGCGCCGCCGTACGGCATCTGGTCGGCGCGGTAGGAGGGCACGTCGCCGATGACGACACCGCCGACCTCAAGGGCCCGGTGAGCGCGGAAGGCGGCCTGGAGGTCGTGGGTGAACACGCCCGCCTGGAGGCCGTACTTGGAGTCGTTGACGGCGGCGAAGGCCTCGTACTCGCCGTCGGCCTTCTGCACGGTGAGGACGGGCCCGAAGACCTCCTCGCAGGAGAGCGTCGTGCCGGCCGGGACGTCGGTGAGGACGGTCGGGGCGTAGGAGGCGCCGTCGCGGTCACCGCCCGTCAGCAGGTTCGCCCCCGCCTCGACGGCCTCCTTCACCCACGCCTCGACCCGCTTGGCCGCGTCCTCGCTGACCAGGGGACCGACGTCGGTCCTGTCGTCGCTCGGGTCGCCGGTGGCCTGGGCCTCGACGGCGGCGACGATCCGCGGGAGCAGCCGGTCGTACACCGACGCGTCGGCGATGACCCGCTGCACGGAGATGCAGGACTGGCCGCCCTGGTAGTTGGAGAAGGTCGCGATACGCCCGGCGGCCCAGTCGAGGTCGGCGTCGGAGGCGTAGTCGCCGAGCACGACCGCCGCGCCGTTGCCGCCCAGCTCCAGGGTGCAGTGCTTGCGCGGCACCGAGTCCATGATCGCGTAGCCGACCTTCTCGGAACCGGTGAAGGAGATCACGGGGAGCCGCTCGTCCTGGACGAGATCGGACATCCGGTCGTTCGGGACCGGGAGGATGCTCCAGGAACCGGCGGGCAGCTCGGTCTCGGCCAGCAGTTCACCGATGACGAGGCCGGAGAGCGGGGTGGCCGGGGCGGGCTTCAGAATGATCGGCACGCCGGCCGCGATCGCCGGGGCGATCTTGTGGGCGCACAGGTTGAGCGGGAAGTTGAAGGGCGCGATACCGAGGACGACGCCCTTGGGGAAGCGCCGGGTCAGCGCGAGCCGCCCCTGACCGCCGAGGTCCGTGTCCAGCCGCTGTGCCTCGCCGCCGTTGAAGCGCCGGGCCTCTTCCGCGGCGAACCGGAACACCGAGACGGCACGCCCGACCTCTCCTCGCGCCCACTTGACCGGCTTGCCGTTCTCGGCGGAGATCAGCTGGGCGATCTCCTCGGTGCGCTCTACGAGCCGACGGCTGACGTGGTCGAGGGCGGCGGCGCGGACGTGGGCGGGGGTGGCGGCGAAGTCCTCGCGGACGGCGTGGGCGGCGGCCACGGCCTCCTCGACCTGCGCGTCGCTCGGCACACTCACCGTGCCGACCAGCCGGCCGTCCCACGAGGAGGTGACATCGAAGGTGTCGTCGCCGGTGGCCTGGCGGCCGGCGAGCCAGAAGGCGGTGGTGGAAGTCATGCCTCCACGGTAGGGCCGGGAGGTCGCGACGGAATTTGTCCGGGGTGTAGCAGTGAGACGGCTCAGCACTCCAGCCCGGCCAACGGCCGCTACCCCGTTCCTCCGTTCCTCCGTTATTCCGTCGAGGTCGCCTTCAGCGCCAGCCACAGCTCCATCCGTACGTCCGGATCGTCCAGGGAGCGGCCCAGGATCTCCTCGACCCTACGCATCCGATACCGCAGAGTGTGCCGATGAACGCGCAGGTCGGCGGCCGCCGCGTCCCACTGGCCGTGCCGGGAGAGCCAGGCCCGCAGCGAGGCGACCAGATCACCCCGGCCGGTCGCGTCGTGTTCGTACAGGGGCCGCAGCAGTCCGTCCGCGAAGGCCTTCACCGCGTCGTCCGCGAGCAGGGGCAGCACGGACCCGGAGGCCAGCTGCTCGTGCTCGACGTACACCCGGCCCCGCCGTCGGGCGACCGACAGCGCCTGTTCGGCCTGCTTGTAGGCGGCGGCAGCGGCGATCGGTCCCACGGGGGCCGAGACCCCTACGACCAGTTCGTCCTCGTCCCCGGCGCCCGGCTGCTCGCGCGTCCGCGCCGCCTCCAGGGCCACCGCGTACTCCCCGCAGGCGGCGAGGGCGGCGCCGCCGTCCGCGACCAGCGCGACCAGCCGTTCCCCCTCGGGCACCACGAGCACGACCTCCCCGGCCCGGGCCCCGGCGGACTCCAGCACGTCGGTGAGCGCGGCGAGCGGATCGCCGTGGGGGTCGGGGGCAGTGGCGAGGGCAGGGGCGGCAGCGGTGGCGGACGGGGCTCGGGCGACCCCCGAGGCGTCCGGTATCCGGGCGGTCGCCGCGGTAGCCGGGACGCGGCTGTGGGCGTCGGCCGAGGAAACCCGGGGGCGGTCATCGGCGGACGGGGGCCTGGTAGGTGCGTCGGCGGCCGGGGTCCCGGTGGGCGCGTCGGCGGCGGGGGCCCGGCCCGGCACGTCGGCCGACGAAGCCCGCGGGCGGACGTCAGCGGACGGGGCCCCGGTAGGCGCGTCCGCGGCAGGGACCCGGCGGCGGGCGTCGGCGCCGGGGCCCTGGCCCGGCACGTCGGCCGACGAAGCCCGCGGGCGGACGTCAGCGGACGGGGTCCCGGCGGAGCCGTCAGCCGCCGAACCCCGGCCCTGCACGCCCGCCGACGAGACCCGCGGGCGGGCGTCGGTGGCGGGGGCCCGGCCCGGCACGTCGGCCGCGATCCGCACGGAGGGGACGGCGACCTTCTCCGCCACGACCAGCCGGAAGGGTGCGTCCATGAGCCCGCCGTACAGGTCTCCGGCAACCGTGCGGGCGTGCTCCGGTTCCCCGGCGAGCAGCATCCGCACCACCGCCGCCCCGAGCCTCTGCTCGGCCTCGTACAGGGAACGGGACCGCTCGGTCGTGAGGGTGAGCAGCGCGATCGCCGAGTGCAGCGCGTACCGCTCCGCCGTACCGAGCGCCGAGGCCGTGCCGACCGCCAGCGCGGCCCGCGGGCGCCGGCCGGTGCCCAGGGAGTGGAGCTCCACCCGGTCGTCGTTCCCCGGTCCGCCGACCACGGCGGAGGCGGGCGCGGACCGTTCCCGCAGCCGTTCCACGTCGGCGACGATCCGCGCGGCCCGGCGCGACGCCCACTCCGGCGCGGTGGCGACGACGGCGCCCGAGGCGTCGTAGAGCGCCGCCCAGCCGTCCACCTGGGAGGCGAGCGCGGCGAGCAGTCCCTCCGGACCGTCGGTCAGGGCCTGCTTGGTCAGTTCGCGCTGGGCGGCGAAGCCCGCGGTGACGGACCGGTACTGGTCGGCGGCGATCGCCGCGGACACGGCCTTGCTGATGGCGAGGAAGGGTGTGCGGCGCGGCACTTCGAGCAGCGGCAGCCCTTCGTCGCGGGCCGCGTCGACGAGGGCCTCGGGGATCTCCTCGTAGTTGACCCCGACGGCGAACCCGAGCCCGACGACCCCCGCCCCGGCCAGCCGCTTCACATACCGCCGCATGGCCTCCGGGTCCTCCGCGTCCAGCTTCAGCGCGGTGATCAGCAGCAGCTCCCCGCCCTCCATGTAGGGGACGGGATCGGCGAGCTCGCTGACATGCGCCCAGCGGACGGGCACGTCCAGCCGGTCCTCGCCCGCGCGCACGGTCAGCTTGAGCGCGGAGTGGTGGACGAGCGAGGCGAGGGTGGGGGGCATGAGGCCTTCAGAGCTTCAGGGAGGAGTGATCGTTGTGATCTTTTGGCCGCTGTGTATGAACGGCCTGTGACGATTCTGCCTCACCGTACGGTCCTCAGGTCATGTCATCCCCGCAGATCCACCAGCAACGGCGGCGCGTGCTCCCCCTGCACGCTCGTCAGGGACAGCACCGCGTGCCCCGGCGGCACCCCGTGCGCCAGCTCGGACGCGGACCACCGCTCCCGCTCGACCTGCCGTACGGTCACCGCCCGCGCGGTCGGCGCCTTGCCGGTGATGACCCTGCGGACCGCGTGCAGCACCTTCCCGGCCGGGGTCTCCGCGATGATCTGCCGGTCGGTGACGTCCCGCGCCTCGATCCACTCCTTGCCCCACACCTCCGCGAAGTCCTGCCCGTCCCACGGGGTGAGCCCGGCCAGCGCCATCCGGCACCCGGTGGCGCCGAGAAGGGGACCGCGCAGCGGCCGGGGTACGTCGTCCAGGGTGCGCAGCGTCAGCACGACCCCGGCGTTGCCGGACCGCAGCCGCTGGATGCCCCGCACGGCCTCGGGGGTCACCACGCCGGTGCCGTCGTCCAGTACCAGACAGGCGAACAGCGACCGGTCCTCGCGCACCGCCACACTTGCCGTGAACTGCGCGAGCACCAGCCGCGCCAGCATCCGCGAGGCGTCGGCGTGTCCGCGCTGGGGCAGGTCGATCCGCACCCGGACCGGATGATCGAGGGCCTTGAGCGAGAACGGCCGCGACTGTCCGGACGTATCGAAGAACCCGGCGAAGGCGGGCCGGTCGAGCAGCGCGACGCGATCCGCGAGAATGCCCCCCACATCTCCCGGCTGCCCCATCTGCCGCTCCCGCGCGTCGAGTTCACGCAGCAGCGACTCCCGCCCAGAGTCCTCAAGGCCCTTCCGCAGCGCGGCCATCGGCCCGGCGGCGCCGTCGAGCAGCTGCCGCAGCTCCGGTACGGAGGGAAAGCGGCCGTGGACCGCCCGGAACGGGCCGAGGAGCTGGGCGAGCACGGTGGTGGACCGCCGGGTGTCCCCGCCCTGATGCGGTTCGGCGAGATCCCCGACGAGCGCTTCCGCGAGCACGGCCGCGGCCTCGTCCGGATCGGTGGTGCCGCCGTACAGGTCGAGGTCGTACACCGATTGCGGATTCCCGATCTGTACGACGACGTCGTAGGCGTCGGCCGGTCCGAGCCCCGCGCCCGCCGCGCCGACCACCACGACGGCGGCCCGCCCGGCGAGGGCGTGCAGACACAACGACTCGGCGAGCGGCCGCACGACGGTCCCGGTCTTGCCGGAACCGGCCGGACCGACGGCGAGCAGGGAGGTCCCGAGCAGCTCGGGCCCGAGCCCAAGACCGGTACCGCGGTAGGCGTACGGATTCCGGGCATCGTCGGCGGTCGTCCCGAGCCGCACCTGCCCGGCCAGAAGATCGTGCCGAGCGAGCCGGGTGGGCAGATCCCGCTCCCCGGAGGGGTGCAGACAGGCGGCGGAACCGTCCTGGAGGACGGCACCGGTGAACGTGGCGAGGCTGAACCGCCCACTGCGCACGCCCTGCCAGGCACGGGTGATCCGGGCATGGTCGACGTCCCGCATCAGCCCGGCCCGGGCCTCGGCGGCGAGACGCTCGGCGGCGTCGGCGGCTCCGGCGGCCCGGAGCTGCGGCCATTCGGCGGGGTCCTCGGCGGGAGCAGGCTCCGGCTGCTGTTTTGGCGGCTTCCGGTGCAGGCGCGGGGCGACGAAGCGACGCCACACCTCGCCCCAGCGTCCGAGACGACCGACAACGATCATGATGGCCAGCGCGACGAGCAGCTCGTACCCCTCGTACAGGATGTAGTTGCCGACGTCGCTGCCCCCGCCCCGCCAGGAGTCTGGGATGAGCAGTTTGAAGGGCAGGAGCCACCAGACTCCGAAATAGCCGTTCTGAAGCAGCGACCAGACGAGCCAGCCGACGAGGAACGCGATCAGCGCACCGCTGATCAACTGGCGGCCGGGGATCTCCTCGGGCTCCTCCTCCGGCCGAGCTCGATGCCCGAACCGCCACACCCCGGGCAGCGTCTCGGGCCGCGGCGCCCGCAGCCACGTCAGGAACGCGGAGCTGTCCGGCAGCGGTGGCACGGCTGGCGCCTCCGTGGGCCTCGGCGGCATCGCGGACCGTGCCCGTGGCACAGGATTCGCATGCGTACCCCGCGCGTCCTGCGTCCCGTCGCTGTCCATTCGCCCCTGCTCCCTGACCAGCCGTTCCGTCCACCGTCAGCGGCCAATCTAACGCGCCCGCAAGGGGAGTTCACCGATTGCGGGGCCGAGGCGTCACACCGCTCCGGGAACCGGCTATGTCCACCACGGACAACCCGCCCCGCCGACAACGCCCACATGGAGCATGCCCACCCCTCCTCCCCCGCCCTAGCCTGCGAGAAAAGGACTGGACAGAGTCCGCGAAATCTCCGCCCGCAACACCCCCAGGAGCCCCTCATGACCGCACTTCCGCAGGAGCGCCGCGTCGTCACCGCTATCCCCGGCCCCAAGTCGCAGGAGCTGCAGGCCCGCCGCGTGGCCGCGGTCGCGCAGGGTGTGGGGTCCGTGCTGCCCGTGTTCACGGCGCGTGCGGGCGGCGGGATCATCGAGGACGTCGACGGGAACCGGCTCATCGACTTCGGTTCCGGCATCGCCGTGACCAGCGTCGGCGCCTCCGCGGAGGCCGTCGTACGCAGGGCCTCCGCCCAGCTCGCCGACTTCACCCACACCTGTTTCATGGTCACCCCTTACGAGGGCTACGTGGCGGTCGCCGAGGCCCTCGCCGAGCTCACCCCGGGCGACCACGCCAAGAAGTCGGCTCTCTTCAACAGCGGCGCCGAGGCCGTCGAGAACGCCGTCAAGATCGCGCGGGCGTACACCAAGCGGCAGGCCGTCGTCGTCTTCGACCACGGCTACCACGGGCGCACCAACCTCACGATGGCACTCACGGCCAAGAACATGCCGTACAAGCACGGCTTCGGCCCCTTCGCCCCCGAGGTCTACCGCGTCCCCGTCGCGTACGGCTATCGCTGGCCGACCGGCCCGGAGAACGCCGGCCCCGAGGCCGCCGCCCAGGCCATCGACCAGATCACCAAGCAGGTCGGCCCGGAGAACGTCGCCGCGATCATCATCGAGCCGGTCCTCGGCGAGGGCGGCTTCATCGAGCCCGCGACGGGCTTCTTGCCCGCGATCAGCGAGTTCGCCAGGGCCAGCGGCATCGTCTTCGTCGCCGACGAGATTCAGAGCGGCTTCTGCCGTACCGGGCAGTGGTTCGCCTGCGAGGACGAGGGCATCGTCCCGGACCTGATCACCACCGCCAAGGGCATCGCCGGCGGCCTCCCGCTCGCCGCCGTCACCGGCCGCGCCGAGATCATGGACGCGGCGCACGCCGGTGGGCTCGGTGGTACCTATGGCGGTAACCCGGTCGCCTGTGCGGGTGCGCTCGGCGCCATCGAGACCATGAAGGAGCTCGACCTCAACGCGAGGGCGAAGGCGATCGAGGTCACGATGAAGACGCGCCTCACCGCAATGGCCGAGAAGTTCGACATCATCGGCGACGTCCGGGGGCGTGGCGCCATGATCGCCATCGAGCTGGTCAAGGACCGTACGACCAAGGAGCCGAACCCGGAGGCGACCGCCGCGCTCGCCAAGGCCTGTCACCAGGAGGGTCTGCTGGTCCTGACCTGTGGCACCTACGGCAACGTCCTGCGCTTCCTGCCCCCGCTCGTCATCGGCGAGGACCTCCTCGACGAAGGCCTCGACATCATCGAGCAGGCCTTCAGCCGCGTCTGACCGGCCGCTGCCGTCACAGCGGAAACGCAGCGGCCCCGAAGCGGACTCACACCTTCCTCACCAGCCGCCCCAGCTCTGACGTCCCTTGGGATTCCGGGGCTGCGGTGACGAGCGGCAGAGGGTGTGAAGAAGGTGTGCGAGGTGGCGGGGAGGAGAGGATTCTGCCTGTCGTACGCAGCCGCCCTGCCGTAGGTTCTACCCAGATGAGAGATACACCCCGCCCACAGGGGACTGTGGGCGACATCAGGACGGGGCCTCCCCAGCTTCGACCTGGTCGTGCCCTCGCGCACACAACTGGAGCTTCCGGCTCCGGATCTCCTCACCGATCGGACAGTCGCCCGCCCCAAACCCCCCGGGGCGGCCGACGATCCGATCTGATCGGCCGCCCCGGAACCACCCCCCCTGTTCCGGGGCGGCCGGCCTTCCTCACCCTCCTTCTCGGAGTTCCGGCCCTCCTCTTCGCCCTGATCACCTGGCAGGTCGTCGAGGACGGGCCGCTTCTGCGTGTCGACGAGCGGATCAGCGCCGCCCTGCGCCACCCGGACCGCATCGGCGGCGGCCTCTCCGACCTGGGCAGTGTCCAGGTGGCCGTACCCGTCCTGATGATCGCGCTGGCCTACGTCACCTCGCGCCATCGCCGCATGGGTACAGACCGCTGGTGGCTCCCGGCCGCCGCGGCGGCGCTCCTCATGGCCCTGGTCCCGGCGATCGTCGTTCCCCTCAAGATCTGGACCGCCCGCTCCGGCACCCCAGCGGTCCCCCCGAGCACCGGCTACTTCCCCTCCGGCCACACCGCCACAGCGGCCATCGCCTACGGCTGCGCGACCCTGCTCCTCCTGCCCCTCATCCAGACCCTCCGCGGCCGCCGCGTTCTCGTCCTCCTCTACGCCCTCCTCGTCCTCGGCGTCTCATACGGCCTGGTCCGCCGCGGCTACCACTGGCCCCTTGACGTGGTGGCCAGCTGGTGCCTGGCCCTGCTGCTGCTTCAGCTGCTGGTGAAGGTCGTCAGGCGATACGGTCTGAAGCCGGCAGGGGACGAGAACACATAGCCGGTCGCGGGGCGGCGGCCGGTACCGGGGGGAAGCACCATGCACGACGAGCAGGACCAAGTGACGGTCACCTTCGAGAACCACGACTTCGCGCTGACTCCGTCACCGGGTGAGATCATCCTCCCCGTCTACGGCCGCAAGATCCACCACGACCCACAGTGCGGGCATCTCACCGATGTCGACGAGCTGCCCCGCTTCCCGGACCCGGACCGGCTGCTGTGGCGAAGGCTCATCGACTCCGCGCCGTCCCACGACACAGTGGCCCGCACCGGGTTCGCCCGGTCCATCGGACTCCTCGGCGGTTCGGGACAGCCCCTCACCAGCGCGTGCAGTTGCGTCCTGCGGCCCATTTCCCCGCATCAGGCCGCCACGATGCGACCGTGGCCCCTGGACGAAGCGGTCCGCGCCTTCGACAGCGACCGTTTCGCGGGAGAGCTGCGCGCGATGGAAGGGGCGGCCGAGGACGTACGCCGCGACTTTCCCTGGGAGGACTGGCCGACCCTGCCGCTGGAGCGGTACGCCCTCGGGCAGGGCGGCAGCGCCCACACCCGGCCGTACTGCTATCTGATGGAGTTCGGCAGCAAGGCGCTCGGCAGCATCGCCGGCGGCTCCTCGACCAAGCACCTCATCTACCAGCGCAGCCAGGACGGTTCCTGGTGGCACGACTCTCGCTACGCCGACGAGGAGGAGGCCTGGCAGGCGGTACGGTCCGGGATCGTCGCGGCCGTGACCGCCGCCCGCGAGGGCCGGATCGCCGACATCGACACCATCGACGCCGTACGTTCGGGCCCCGCCCTGGTCGCCAAGACGCTGAGGGTCTATGCGCCGGACGACTCCCTGGCGGTCTACGGCCACGACGTCGTACGGCACTTCGTCCACCAGCTCACCGGCCAGCCCGTGCCCAAGCTGGACCGGTTCGCGCTCCACGCCCGGCTGAAGGAGGTCATCGACGGCGAGCAACGGTTCGCGGGCTGGTCGTACGACCTGGTGGTGCTGTTCCTGTACTGGTGGACCAATCCCGTCCGGACGCAGCAGATCGTGAAGGTCGCACCCGGCGCGAACGGCTCGCTGTGGGACGAGTGCCGAGCCGGCGGTTTCATCGCGGTCGGCTGGGACGAGGTGACGGACCTGCGCTCGTTCGCCGACAAGGACGAGTTCCTGGCGGCGTTCGCCACCGCCTACACACACGAGTACAACGGCTATCAGTCGAAGATCTCCGCGAAGGCCAACGAGCTCTGGAAACTGCAGAGTCTCAGGCCCGGCGACCTCGTCGTCGCCAACAAGGGCACGAGCGAGATCCTCGGTGTGGGCCGGGTGGCCGGGGACGGCTACGCCTGGCGGGAGGACCGCCCGCGCTATCGGCACACGGTCGAGGTCGAGTGGGACGAGAGCTTCGCCGGACGGCTGGAGGAGCCCGAGAGGTCCTGGGCGACCGTCACCGTCAGGGACGTGTCCGCCCAGGTGTGGAGCAGGATCAGGCGGGCCAAGTCGGTGCCGTCCGTCGAGGACGTCGAGGACGACCCGGTCTCCGACGCCACCGACGCCGCTCTGACCGCCCGGCCGCTGGACGCCGGGCTGACCCCGCTCGCCGAGGCGCTCGACCGGCGGGGCCAGGCGGTGCTGTACGGGCCGCCGGGCACGGGCAAGACGTACACCGCCCTGCGTTTCGCGGTCCGTTGGCTCGGTGAGCTCTGCGACGACCTGCCGGACGTGGACCCGTACGCCGAGCCCGGCGCCCCGGCCTTCCGGCGCACGCTCGACGCTCTGACCGCGGCGGGCCGGCTGACGACGGTCACCTTCCACCCCGGCTACGGCTACGAGGACTTCGTGGAGGGCTTCCGTCCGGTGAAGGGCGGGCCCGGCGGTCTCACACTGGACCGGGTCGACGGAGTGTTCAAACGGGTGTGCCAGGCGGCCGCCGCCGATCCCGGTCACCCGTACCTGGTCGTCGTCGACGAACTGAACCGCGGCAACCTGCCGAAGATCCTCGGCGAGTTGATCACCCTCCTGGAGAAGGACAAACGGGGCTGCCAGGTGCTGCTGCCGCTCAGCCAGGAACAGTTCACCGTGCCGGACAACGTGTACCTGGTCGGCACCATGAACACGGCCGACCGCTCCATCCGGATGCTGGACGCGGCCATCCGCCGTCGCTTCGCCTTCCTTGAGCAACTCCCCGACTCCGCGCCCCTCCAGGGGTGCCATGTGGAGCAACTGCACCTCGCCGACCTGCTCGACGCCCTCAACCAACGCGTACGGACCCATCTCGACCGTGAGAAGCAGATCGGGCAGGCCTTCTTCCTTCCGAACGGCGCTCCGGTCGACACCGTCTCCGGTCTGGCCGCGATCGTCCGCGACGAGATCCTGCCCCTCCTCCAGGAGTACGCCTACGACGACTACTCCCTGCTCGCCGCCTTCCTCGGCGAGGCGCTGGTCGATCTCGACGCGCACACCGTGCGGGATCTCAGCGACGAGGGGCTGGTCACCGCCCTCTACACGGAACTCCAGGTCAAGGGCGGGGCGGCGGAGTAGTCCCGTGTCGACACTGCGGGAGATCGAACTGCGCGAGTACGGGACCGCGGTGGTCGAGGGGATCCGGCTCGGCCCCGCTGACCGTGCCGTGTGCGCGAGCGAGCGGCTCGCCGCACGCCTGAAGGTCCGTGAGCTCGCGGGCGGGAGACTGGAGGTGACCGCGGGTCCCTGTGTCGGGGTCGTCCGGCTCGACGCCTGCGAGATACGGATCCTGCCCAAGTACCTCGGCGGCGGCCTCGACGTGCTGCGCATGCTGGAGTACGCCGCGGGCCGTGGGCTCCCACCGCTCGACGCCGCACGCACCGTGCGCGAAGGGGCCCCGCACCTGCGGGACCTGGTCGCCCTCCTGCTCACCGAGGAGTGCGAACGCCTGCTGTCCCGCGGTGTGCGCCAGGACTACGTCTCCGCCGAGGACGACCTTCCGGCCGTACGGGGCCGACTCCTCCCCGACCGTCAACTCCTGCGGCACTACGGCCGGTTGGATCGTCTCGCCTGCCGTTTCGACGAGCACGAAACCGACATCCCGGACAACCGTCTCTGCGCCGCCGCGATCGACCTCGCCGCGCGCACGGCACGCAGTCCGGCCGTACGCGCACGGGCCCGCCGCGCGGCGGGCAGCTTCGCGCGCATCGCGCCCACGCGACTGGGTGACCTGCGGTCCGCGCTGGCCGGGCTCGACTACCACCGGCACAACAACCACTACCGAAGCGCCCACCGCTGGGCGGCCCTGCTGCTGTCCGGCGGCGGTGTCGCCGACCTCCTGGCCCCGGGCCCACTGGCTTCGCGGGCCTTCCTCGTGGACATGAACGTCCTCTTCGAGGCCTTCCTCACGCGTCTGCTGCGGGAGGCGGCCACCGGCACCGGACTCGCCGTGCGCGACCAGGCCCGGCACCGCGGAGTCCTGTACGACGAGCGAACGGAACGCCCCTACGGCGAGGTCCGTCCGGACGTCCTGGTCACAGGGACCCTCGACGGTGAACCGCTGTGCCGTCCGGTCGACGTGAAGTACAAGCTCTACGACAGCAGGAAACTGAGTCCTTCCGACCTCTACCAGGCGTTTCTCTACGCGCACACGCTGGCCCGGCAGCCCTCCGGCGGCCTCCCGACCTGCGTGCTGATCCACCCCGGGAGCGTCTCGACGACACAGGAGAACATCGCCGTACGACGCTGGGACGGCGCGACCTCGGCTCGTGTGCGCTCAGTGTCCCTCCACCTTCCTTCGGTGCTCGGCGCCCTGGGGGACGCCGAGCGGGCGTCGATGCTCGCGAAGGTGTGGGCGGCGGTCCTGGAGTGACCGTCAGCCGAAGTAGCCGTCGAAGGTCTTCTGGAACTCCCAGTTCGAGAATCGGTCCCAGTTGACCGACCAGGTCATCAGGCCCCGCAGGGACGGCCAGGTGCCGTGGGTGGTGTACGAGCCGCAGTTCGTTCTCCTCGTCAGGCAGTCCAGGGTCTTGGTGACTTCCGTCGGAGCCACATAGCCGTTGCCCGCGTTGGTGGAGGCAGGCATGCCGATGGCGATCTGGTCGGGGCGCAGGGGCGGGAAGACGTTCGCGGGGTCACCGGCGACCGGGAAGCCGGTCAGGAGCATGTCGGTCATGGCGATGTGGAAGTCGGCGCCGCCCATGGAGTGGTACTGGTTGTCGAGGCCCATGATCGGACCCGAGTTGTAGTCCTGGACGTGCAGCAGGGTCAGGTCGTCGCGCAACGCGTGGATCACGGGGAGGTAGGCACCGCATCGCGGGTCCTGGCCGCCCCACTTGCCCGTGCCGTAGTACTGGTAGCCCATCTGCACGAAGAAGGTCTCCGGGGCCATGGAGAGGACGAACTTCGCGCCGTACTTGGCCTTCAGCGTCTTCAACGCGGAGATCAGGTTGACGATCACCGGGGTCTTCGGGTTCCTGAAGTCGGTGTCGTCGGCGTTCAGCGAGAGCGAGTGGCCCTCGAAGTCGATGTCCAGGCCGTCGAGTCCATAGGTGTCGATGATGTTCGAGACCGAGGAGACGAAAGCGTCCCGGGCCGCCGTCGTCGTCAGCTGGACCTGGCCGTTCTGGCCGCCGATCGAGATCAGCACCTTCTTGCCGACCGCCTGCTTGGCCTTGATCGCCGCTTTGAAGTCGGCGTCGGACTCGACGTTCGGACATTCGGCGATCGGGCAGCGGGTGAAGCGGATGTCGCCGGAGGTGACCGAGGTGGGCTCGCCGAAGGCCAGGTCGATGACGTCCCAGCTGTCGGGGACGTCGGCCAGCCGGGTGTAGCCGGCGCCGTTGGCGAAGCTCGCGTGGAGGTAGCCGACCAGGGCGTGGGCGGGGAGGTCGGTGGAACTCCCCGCGGTCGTGGTCACGTTGACGGCACTCGACTTCTCCGACTCCCCCGCGTCGTTCACCGCGGCGACCTGGAAGCCGTACGCCGTCGAGGGCGCGAGTCCGCTCACCGTCACCGAAGTCCCGCTCACCGTCTGGACCTTGGCGCCGTCCCGGTAGACGGCGTAGCCGGTGGCGCCCGCGACCGCTGTCCAGGACAGGGCCACACCGGAGGAGGTGACCGTGCCCCACTTCAGACCCGTGGGCGCGGCGGGCGGCTGTCCGACGTCGACGCCCTGCCCTGTGAGGGATATGTCGTCCGCGTTGTACGCCCCCGTCCCGTACCAACCGTGCGTGTAGATCGTGACCTTGGTGGTCGACGGGCCGGTGCGGAAGGTCGTGGTGAGCTGTTGCCAGTCGGGGGCGGACTGGGTCCAGGTGGAGACGTCGGTGGTGCCGGTCCCGCTCGCGCCGAGGTAGACGTAGGAGCCGCGGACGTATCCGGACAGCGTGTACTGCGCGTCGGGCCGCACGGTCACCGTCTGGGCGCACTGGGCCTGGTCGCTGCCGGCCGGGGTCGCCAGGAGCGCTGAACCACCGCTTCGCACAGGGCTGTTGACTGTCGAACCCGAGGAGCAGGTCCAGCCGTCGAGACCTGCTTCGAAGCCTCCGTTCTTCGCCAGGTCCGCGTCGGCCGCACGGGCGGCCGACGAGAGCACGGTGATGCCGGGTACGGCCAGGAGAGCGGCCGTCAGCGCGACGAGGACAGGTCTGATGGGTCCGGTGCGATCCACAAGAGCCTCCGGGCATGGGGGAATTGGAGGGTGGAGCGCGCCTAATTTGGTCCAGACCAATCAAGGTTGTCAAGACCTCCCGTCGCGGTTCGGGGGCGCCGCTCAGCCGTCGCCCTCCGTCGCGAGGCCCGCCGCCGCCTCGTGCATCGCCAGTTCGAGCAGGGCCGGATCGACGAGGATGCCGGAGCCGTCCGGCGGGACCAGCCAGCGCACCCCTTCCCCGGCCACCCGGCCCGGGTACGGCACGACGATCCAGGTGCCCGCCCCGGCCGTACGAATGCCGGTGCCGAGCCAGCGGGCCGCGGTGCCCGGCGGTACGAAGAAGCCCATGCGCGCGTCGCCGAAGTCGACGAGCACGGGGCCGAGCCGGTCGAGGATGCGGGTGAGGACGTCGAGCGTCGGATAGCCGAGCCCACCCGGCAGGATCAGTACGTCCCAGGCCTTGCCCGCCGGCAGCAGTGCGACCCCGAGGGGGTTGCGCTCCCACTCCCAGCGGCAGGCCGCGGGATCCGGTGCCACGGATGCCAGCCACTCGACCGCCGTCTTCGCCCCAGTCATGAGAAGACCTCCCTGTCTCTCATCGACGCTGGTCGCGTCACGAGGGAGAGGGAGGTCTCCTGGCGAGCATTACGCGGGTTCTGACCACCCGTTGGAGTGAATCAGATCACATACGATCGTTCAGCTGTCGAATCCCAGACCGAGCTTGTCCATGGTCCGCAGCCACAGATTGCGCCGCCCGCCGTGCGAGTCGGCGCGGGCCAGCGACCACTTCGTGAGGGCGATACCGGTCCACGCGAAGGGCTCCGGCGGGAAGGGCAGCGGCTTTCGGCGGACCATCTCCAACGAGGTCCGCTCGGTGGTCTCCCCGGCCAGCAGGTCGAGCATCACGTCCGCGCCGAAGCGGGTCGCCCCGACACCGAGTCCCGTGTAACCGGCCGCGTACGCCACCCTGCCCTGGTGGGCGGTGCCGTAGAAAGCGGAGAACCGTGAACAGGTGTCGATCGCGCCGCCCCACGCGTGTGTGAAGCGCACCCCCTCCAGCTGCGGGAAGCAGGTGAAGAAGTGCCCGGCGAGCTTGGCGTAGGTCTCCGGCCGGTCGTCGTACTCGGCGCGGACTCGACCGCCGTAGTGGTGGACCGCGTCGTAACCGCCCCACAGGATCCGGTTGTCGGCGGAGAGCCGGAAGTAGTGGAACTGGTTCGCCGAGTCCCCGAGCCCCTGCCGGTTCTTCCAGCCGATCGCGCTGAGCTGCTCCTCGTTCAGGGGCTCGGTCATCAGCGCGTAGTCGTAGACCGGGACGGTGTACGCACGGACCCGCTTGACCAGGTTGGGGAAGATGTTGGTGCCGAGGGCGACCTTGCGCGCTTTCACGGCACCGTACGGAGTGCGTACGGACATGCCGGCGCCGTACGACTTCAGGTCCAGGGCGGGGGTGTTCTCGTAGACCCGGACGCCGAGCCTCAGGCACGCCCGCTTCAGGCCCCAGACGAGCTTGGCCGGGTTGAGCATGGCCACGCCCCTGCGGTCCCACAGTCCCGCCTCGAAGGTCGGTGAGTCGACCTGTTCCCTGACCGCGTCGGCGTCCAGGAAGTCGACGCCGTCGGCGAGGCCCTTCTCCTGAAGCTCCTCGTACCAGTCGCGCAGCTCCCAGGCCTGGTACGTCTCCGTCGCCACGTCGATCTCGCCGCTGCGCTCGAACTCGCAGTCGAGGTCGTGCCGGGCGACCGCCTTCTCGATCTCGTCGAGGTTGCGCGCGCCCAGCTCCTCAAGCCGGTGGATCTCGCCCGGCCAGCGGGTCAGCCCGTTGGGCAGACCGTGGGTGAGGGAGGCGGCGCAGAAACCGCCGTTGCGCCCGGAGGCGGCCCAGCCCACCTCGCGGCCTTCCAGCAGGACCACGTCCCGCTGCGGGTCGCGCTCCTTGGCGTTGAGCGCGGTCCACAGTCCGCTGTACCCACCGCCGACGACCAGCAGATCGCAGGTCTCGGTGCCGGTGAGGGCGGGCTCGGGGTGGGGTCTGCCGGGGTCGTCCAGCCAGTACGGAACCGGCTGGGCTTCGGAAAGTGCCTTTGTCCAACGGCTCATGGCGCTTGGGGCCATGATTTCAACTCCCTACAGGGGGTTCTTGAAAAGGGCTTACGCCTTTTGCTTGTTACGGCGGTTGCTGATGACCATGGAGGCCAGCACCAGCATGACGGCGACCAGGAACATGGCCGTACCGATGACATTGATCTGAACGGGCGTTCCGCGCTGCGCCGAGCCCCAGACGAACATGGGGAACGTGACGGTCGAGCCCGCGTTGAAATTGGTGATGATGAAATCGTCGAAGGAGAGCGCGAAGGCGAGCAGCGCACCCGCCGCGATTCCGGGGGCGGCGATCGGCAGGGTGACCCTGACAAAGGTCTGGAAGGGGCCGGCGTAGAGGTCCTGGGCGGCCTGCTCCAGCCTCGGATCCATCGACATCACGCGCGCCTTCACCGCCGTCACGACGAAGCTCAGGCAGAACATGATGTGGGCGATGAGGATGGTCCAGAAGCCCAGCTGCGCGCCCATGTTGAGGAACAGGGTGAGCAGCGAGGCGGCCATGACCACCTCGGGCATCGCCATCGGCAGGAAGATCAGCGAGTTCACGGCGCCGCGGGCGCGGAAGCGGTAGCGGACCAGCGCGAAGGCGATCATCGTGCCGAGAACGGTCGCGCCGATCGTCGCCCAGAACGCGATCTGGAGGCTGATCGACAGCGAGCCGCACATGTCGGCGACCCCGCAGGGGTCCTTCCAGGCGTCGGTGGAGAACTGCTGCCACTCGTAGTTGAAGCGGCCCTTCGGTTTGTTGAAGGAGAACACCGTGACGACGATGTTCGGCAGCAGCAGATATCCGAGCGTGATCAGTCCCGCGATGACGACGAGATGGCGCTTGAGCCAGTTGACGAGGGCCATTTAAACCAGATCCTCCGTCCCCGACCTGCGGATGTAGAAGGTGACCATGACGAGAATCGCGGCCATCAGGATGAACGACAGGGCCGCCGCGGTCGGATAGTCCAGAATCCGCAGGAACTGCGTCTGGATGACGTTTCCGACCATGCGGGTGTCCGTGGAACCGAGCAGGTCCGCGTTGACGTAGTCGCCGGCCGCCGGGATGAAGGTCAGCAGCGTCCCGGAGACCACACCGGGCATCGACAGCGGGAAGGTGACCTTCCGGAACGTGACCCAAGGCCTGGCATACAGATCGCCCGCCGCCTCGTGCAGCCGGCCGTCGATGCGCTCCAAGGAGGTGTAGAGCGGCAGGATCATGAACGGCAGGAAGTTGTACGTCAGACCGCACACCACCGCGAGCGGCGTGGCCAGGACACGGTCGCCGGCCGTCCAGCCGAGCCAGCTGGTGACGTCCAGGACGTGCAGGGTGTTGAGGGCGCCGACCACCGGGCCGCCGTCCGCGAGGATCGTCTTCCAGGCGAGGGTGCGGATCAGGAAGCTGGTGAAGAACGGCGCGATCACCAGGATCATGATCAGGTTCCGCCACCGTCCCGCGCGGAACGCGATCAGATACGCCAGCGGATACCCCAGCACCAGACAGAGGATCGTCGCGGCACCGGCGTAGAGGATCGAGCGCAGGAACTGCGGCCAGTAGTCGGACAGCGCGTCCCAGTAGGTCGCGAAGTGCCAGGTGACCTTGTAGCCCTCCTCCAGGGAGCCCGTCTGCACGGACGTGGAGGCCTGGTAGACCATCGGCAGCGCGAAGAAGACGACCAGCCAGAGGATGCCGGGCAGCAGCAGCCAGTACGGCGTGAAGCGGCCTCTCTTGCGCGGGGGCTTCTTCGCGGGCGCGGTCGGGGTCAGAGGCGGCGGCGCCTCGGTGAGCGTCGCCATCAGACCGTCGCCTCTTCCTGGATGCCGGCCTCGATGTCCTGGGCGGCGTCCAGGCCGAAGGTGTGGGCCGGGTTCCAGTGCAGGACGACCTCGGCGCCGGGCACCAGCCGGTCGTCGCGGTCGATGTTCTGGGCGTAGACCTCGAACTCGGGGCAGACGGGGCTGTCTATCACGTACTGGGTCGAGACTCCGATGAAGCTCGAATCGGCGATCTTCCCGGTGATCCGGTTGCGGCCCTCGGGGATCTCACCGGCCTCGTCGGCATGAGTGAGGGAGATCTTCTCGGGCCGGACGCCGACGAGCACCTTGCCGCCGGTCATCGTCGGCCCGGAGTACCGCGCCTCGGGCAGCACCAGCTTGCCACCACCCGCCTTCAGCACGATCTCGCCGCCGCTCTTGGCGTCTACCTCGGCCTCGATGAGGTTGGAGGTGCCGAGGAAGTTGGCGACGAAGGTGGTGTTCGGGTTCTCGTACAGGTCGGTGGGCGAGCCGAGCTGCTCGACGCGGCCCGCGTTCATCACGGCGACCGTGTCGGCCATGGTCATGGCCTCTTCCTGGTCGTGCGTGACATGCACGAAGGTGATGCCGACCTCGGTCTGGATGCGCTTGAGCTCCAGCTGCATCTGGCGGCGCAGCTTGAGGTCGAGGGCGCCGAGCGGCTCGTCCAGGAGAAGCACCTTGGGCGTGTTGATCAACGCCCGCGCCACGGCGACCCGCTGCTGCTGGCCGCCGGACAACTGGTGCGGCTTCTTCCGCGCCTGCTCTCCCAGTTGCACGAGTTCCAGCATGTCCTCGACCTGCTTCTTCACCGACTTGATGCCACGCCGGCGCAGACCGAAGGCGACGTTCTCGAAGATGTCGAGGTGCGGGAAGAGGGCGTACGACTGGAAGACGGTGTTCACCGGCCGCTTGTAGGGAGGCAGTCGGGTGACCTCCTGGTCGCCTAGGTGCACGGTGCCCGTGGTGGGCTCCTCAAGGCCGGCGATCATGCGCAGGGTGGTGGTCTTGCCGCAGCCGGAGGCGCCGAGCAGGGCGAAGAAGGAACCCTGGGGCACGGTCAGGTCCAGCGGTTGCACTGCTGTGAAGCCGTTGTCGTACGTCTTGCTGATGCCCGAGAGGCGGACGTCGCCGCTGTTGTCGGTGTTCTTGTTCGTCACGGTGGTCACGCCCCAGTCAGCTTCGCGAACTTCTCTTCAAAGGCCGTCTCTTCCTTCGAGCTCAGCGAGCGGAAGGCGTGGGACTTCGCGGCCATGGCCTTGTCGGGGATGATCAGCGGGTTGTTCGCCGCATCCGGGTCGAGCTTCTCCAGCTCGGGCTTCACTCCGTCGACGGGCGACACGTAGTTGATGTACGCGGCGAGCTCGGCGGCCGGCTTCGGCTCGTAGTAGAAGTCGATGAGCCGCTCGGCGTTCGTCTTGTGACGGGCCTTGTTGGGGATCAGCATGTTGTCGGTCGACGTCATGTATCCGCTGTCCGGGATGATGAAGTCGATGTCCGGGCTGTCCGCCTTCAGCTGTACGACGTCACCGGCCCAGGCGATACAGGCCGCGAAGTCGCCGCTGGTCAGGTCGGAGGTGTAGTCGTTGCCGGTGAAGCGGCGGATCTGCCCCTTGTCGACGGCCTTCTGGAGCCGGGCGACGGCCGCGTCGTAGTCGTCGCCGGTGAAGTCCGCCGGGTCCTTGCCCATGTCGAGCAGGGTCATGCCTATGCTGTCGCGCATCTCCGAGAGGAAGCCGACGCGTCCCTTGAGCTTGGGGTTGTCGAGCATGTCGGAGACCGATTTCACCTCCACGCCGTCCAGGGCCTTCTTGTTGTAGGCGATGACGGTCGAGATTCCCTGCCAGACATAGGAGTACGCCCGCCCGGGGTCCCAGTCGGGATCACGGAACTGTGCGGACAGGTTGGCGTACGCGTGCGGCAGGTTGGAGGCGTCCAGTTTCTGGACCCACCCGAGGCGGATCAGCCGGGCGGCGAGCCAGTCGGTGAGGACGATGATGTCGCGCCCGGTGTCCTGCCCCGCCGCGAGCTGCGGCTTGATCTTCCCGAAGAACTCGACGTTGTCGTTGATGTCCTCCGTGTACTTGACCGTGATCCCGGTCTGTTGCTTGAACTGGTCGAGCGTGGGGTGGTGCTTCTCGCTCTCGTCCACGTCGAGGTACTCGGTCCAGTTGGAGAAGTTGACTGTCTTCTCCTTGGCCGAGTGGTCCTCCGCGGAGACGCCGCCCTGGGTGTTGCCGGCCGCGGGTATGCCACAGGCGCTCAGGGTGCCGAGGCCGCCGACCGCGAGCGCGCCGCCCGCGGAGGCACGCAACAGGGACCGCCGTGTCATGGCGGCCCGGCCGTTCTTCAAGCTGCGCCGCATGGCGGCCACTTGGGCCGGCGACAGGCGGTCGGGCTCGTACTGCTCCATGCGCTGGTGCCCTTTCGGGATGGTGGGCGGCCGCGGGTCAGGCGGCCTGAACACGGCTATCGGTCCCCGAAGATCGTGCGGTGCCAGTCCTTCGCGGCAACCGCGGTGTTGTCGAACATGACGTGCTTGATCTGCGTGTACTCCTCGAACGAGTACGAGGACATGTCCTTGCCGAAGCCGGACGCCTGGTACCCGCCGTGCGGCATCTCGCTGATGATCGGGATGTGGTCGTTGACCCACACGCACCCGGCCTTGATCTCCCGGGTGGCCCGGTTCGCCCGGTAGACGTCCCGGCTCCAGGCGGAGGCGGCGAGCCCGTAAGGGGTGTCATTGGCGAGCTGGATGCCCTCGTCGTCGCTGTCGAAGGGCAGCACGACCAGGACCGGTCCGAAGATCTCGGACTGGACGATCTCGCTGTCCTGGGCGGCGTCGGCGACCAGCGTGGGCCGGTAGTACGCCCCCTTGGCGAGCTCTCCCTCGGGCACCTCGCCGCCGGTCACCACGCGCGCGTAGGCACGCGCACGGTCGACGAACCCGGCGACCCGGTCCCGCTGGACGTGCGAGATCAGCGGCCCGAGATCGGTGCGGGCGGCGAAGGGGTCCCCGAGCCGGACGGTCTCCATGAGGGCCGCGGTCTTCTCGACGAAGGCGTCATAGAGGGGCCGCTGGACGTACGCGCGCGTGGCGGCCGTGCAGTCCTGCCCGGTGTTGATGAGCGCGCCCGCGACGGCCCCGTTGACGGCGGCCTCCAGGTCGGCGTCGTCGAAGACGAGGAAGGGAGCCTTGCCGCCGAGTTCCAGATGCAGCCGCTTGACGGTGGCGGTGGCGATCTCGGCGACCCGCTTGCCGACGGCCGTCGACCCCGTGAAGGAGGTCATGGCTACGTCGGGATGCCCGACCAGATGCTCCCCCGCCTCCTTCCCGGTGCCGGTGACGATGTTGATGACACCGTCGGGGATCCCCGCGTCCGTGGCGGCCTGGGCGAAGAGGAGCGAGGTGAGCGGAGTGATCTCGGCGGGCTTGAGCACGATCGTGTTGCCCGCGGCGATGGCCGGAAGGATCTTCCAGGCGGCCATCTGAAGGGGATAGTTCCAGGGCGCGATGGACCCCACGACACCGATGGGCTCACGACGGACGTAGGACGTGTGGTCCCCGGAGTACTCACCGGCGGACTGCCCCTGCAGATGCCGGGCGGCACCGGCGAAGAAGGCGGTGTTGTCGATGGTCCCCGGCACGTCGAACTCCCGGGTCAGCTTCAGTGGCTTGCCGCACTGGAGGGACTCGGCCCGGGCGAAGTCCTCGGCGCGGTCGGCGAGCACGGCGGCGAACCGGTGCAGGGCGTCGGAACGCTCACCGGGAGTGGTGCCCGCCCAGCCGGGAAAGGCGGCACGGGCGGCGACGACGGCCGCGTCCACGTCCTCGACGCCCGCCAGCTCATAGGTCAAGACCTCCTCGCCACGCGCGGGATCCACGACCGCGTGCGTACGACCGGAGGTTCCCCTGGTGAGGCGCCCTCCGACGAACTGCGCGCCTTCGGCGAACCGCTCTTGGGCCGCGAACCGGTCCGGCGTGGCACTGCCCGGGTTGTGCATGTCGCTCTCCTCCGCCGTCGCCCCTCGGTCCCCGAGTGCGGGTGGCGTAGCTCCAGCTCGATTTGAGTGCCGATCCTGACAGAGCAATGACACTCCTACAAGTGATTCCGTTGTTGCCTTTCGGTTACGCGACGGAATCTGTCGACCAGGTGTCGAGCCCACCTCGAAAAGGAAGGACGGAGTGTCAGTGGTACCTGCCAGACTCCCGTGCATGGGAAGGATCACGGGGAAGATCGACTCACAGGACGCCCTGGTCAGGCAGGTCCGGGCAGGCGCGAGGATCAAGTATCTGCACTTCTGGGGGCACCGCCCGCGTACGGACGGCCGAGTCGGCGCGAGCTGTCTGAGCCAGTGGTGGCCGTCACCGTTCGTGGTGGACGGAGTGACCTATGCGACCGCAGAGCACTGGATGATGGCGGGCAAGGCGCGTCTTTTCGAAGATCAAGAGGCCGAGCACCGAATCCTGGCGGCCGGATCCCCGGCCCAGGCCAAGAAGATGGGCCGCCTGGTCCGAGCCTTCGACGAGCAGAGGTGGCGGCGCGAGCGCTTCGGCATCGTCGCGGAAGGCAGCTTCCACAAGTTCGCGGCCCATCCCGACCTGCGACAGTTCCTGCTGAACACCGGCGACCGGGTGCTGGTGGAGGCCAGCCCGGTCGACCGGGTATGGGGCATCGGCCTCGCCGCGGACGACGAGGCGGCAAGCGACCCCGCGCGGTGGCGGGGTCCGAACCTGCTGGGCTTCGCACTGATGGAGACGCGGGCGCGCCTCAGAGAGCTCTGATCAGTACGTCAGTACTGCTGTGCCACCTGGACGACGTGCAGGGAGCCGTCGTAGTAGTCGGACTCGTCATCGGAGTTGATGGCGGTCGTGATGACGAAGGCCATGAAGACGATGATGGCGAGACCGAGGATCGTGCCGATGATCCCCATGATGAAACCGGCCTGCGCCTGACCGTGATTGGTTGCCTCGCCCCGCTCGGCCCGCTTGCGCCCCTTGATCCCGAAGATGATCGCTAGGACACCGAGGATCAGCGAGAGGATGCCGTACATGCAGAACAGGGCGCAGGACAGGATGCCCAGCACCATCGCGGCAACGCCCATGCCGTTCTGCGGAGCCATCGGCGGGGCGGGCCAGCCGCCGTACCCCTGCGGGTAGCCGGGATAGCCGTATCCGGACGGGGCACCGGGCCCCTCGGGCGCGATGGGCGGGGGCGGCACGGAGGGGTTCTGCTGCGGCGCAGGGTAACCGTAACCGGGGGTAGGACTCGGCGTACCGGGAGGCGGGAAGCCGTAGCCGTCGCTCGGTGCGGACGTCGTGGTGGCCTGGTCGTGCGCGGTGGGCGACGGGCTCTTCTCCAGCGAGGGGCCATGCTCCGGCGGCGCCCACGGGTCCCGGCCGGCCCCGGATTCCTCGCTCCGCTGTGCTGCGTCGTCCGTCATGCTCACGTCCCCCTAGGTCGTTCGACCCCGCAATGCTAAGGCCTGGACGCGAAGGGCTGCCGGGCCGGGTCGTGGAGCGGCTGCGGCCCGGTGGGGGCTGGTCGCGCAGTTCCCCGCGCCCCTAAAAGCAGCGGGTGCACGCACCGCAAGCCGCGTACGGCGCGAAGGGGCCGGGGTGGGGGGTGTCCGCCCGCAGCGGCCGGCGTCCGTTACCGAGCACTGTTGAACCAGCAGAACCGCCGGACCGAGGACGGAC